>JAPLER010000210.1 GCA_026391115.1 Bacteroidota bacterium
ATTTCGAGGTTCTTGCCGAGAAATCTCATCAACTTCAGCAGATTTCTAGTTCGTGCCTCACTCGAAATAACGATAAACTTCAACTGTTCCTCAATTTTCAAAAAGGTATAATATATTGAACTAATAAGCTATTGCCTGTTTGTGTCGTTTTGACTTAAAAAAGCAATCAAAAGCATAAAATTTAAGTCGGAATGTCCTTCCGAGTATTCTTTTTCATCTTCCGAGTAGTCTTTTTTCGCTTCTCTTAGCTCCAAATGAGTAAGTGCTTATTTTGTTTTATATACCTACTACTATTATTGGGCTTTTTACTGCTTTTCACAAGTTTTTCACAAATTTTTATGAGGTTCAATTTATTTTTTGTTGTATAAAACAAATTTTTTTATTTAGCTTATTAATTAACTATTAAACTAATATCTATGTCTAAAAATGAATCTGTAAGAGACTACAAGTTTGGTGATGACGAACTTTGGCAAAAAGCCGATGCACTAGTTGGCTCTATCCAAAGAGATATTGCCGACTTTGCACCAAGAAAAGTTGATGCTGTAAGAATTGGTGAAATTGCAACCATTGTAACCCAGTTTAAAAACCACCCCACCGACCAAGAATTATTGGGTGTAGTTTCTACTGCCACCGAAACTAAAGATGCTACTGCACTTGAATTACGCAAAAAATTATCGGCAGTTCGTAATATGGCAGTAACCAAATATGGACAAAACGGTAAGTATAAAACTTTTGATTTTGGAGCATTAAGTGAGTTGCCTGATACAGACTTATATCGTACAGCAAAAAGAGTGGTGCGAGTGGGTACAAGTTTTTTGGTAGAGCTTGCTAGTGAGGGATTAACAGCAGCAATGCTAACAGAAATTACCACGCTTGCTACTACCTTAGACACCAATTTAGATACTATGGAAGCTGCTATTGAAAACCGAGATATTAAAACACAAGAACGTGTGGCAATTGGGAATAACTTATGGAATACAATGGTAAAATATGCCAATGTGGGCAAAAGCATTTATGAATTTACCGATGAAGCCAGGTATAATGATTATGTGCTCATTGATGATAGTACTCCACCTAATACACCACCAACACCTTAATAAAAATGGTAATAAAAAAACCTTGAAAGCGTAATGCTTTCAAGGTTTTAAAAAGGCTTTTTACTGGGATGCTGCCGTGTATCAAATAGCTTAAGATTTCAATTGTGTTAAACTTGACTCTGTAACATAGCCTATTGTGTTTTGTTATTAAAATACTCCTCACTCCATCTGTATTTTCTGTTTCTATTCCTATAAAAGGTTGATGGGATAAAGTGTTTAGCTTTTGATACAAAATTTCCATAAAAGCACTTGCATTGCCTACATTACAATGAACCAATAAATAATCTACAACACTGTTATAATCTTCAATTGCAGGAGTTGTCCATTTTATTTTGTAAGCCATTTTTCTGCAAGTTTTATAACTTCCTTATGGTCTATCAATTTTCCTTCATTAGCTTGCTTAATAGATTGTTGCAATCTTTCCTTTTGTTCATCTGATAATACAATTTTACTATTAGAAACATATTCTGTTGCAACATCATTTAAAATTTGCAACTGTGTTTCATCTTCTATCAAATCTATTTGTTGGTGTAGTTGTTGTTTAATTGTACTAACTTCCATAGTAGTATTTTTTTGTAAATATAAAACAAAAAACCTTGAAAGCATTACACTTTCAAGGTTCAAATATTTTTCCCACTCGCTACTAGCTATTCCCCCACTTGCCCACTACACATCAATCTTAGCATACTTAGCGTGGGTTTCAATAAACTCTCTG
>JAPLER010000149.1:0-18810 GCA_026391115.1 Bacteroidota bacterium
TCAAGATGTGCTTGATGCTTTTTGTGAATTAGTATTTAAACAATTTTTAATTACAAATTCTGTAATATAAACTTGGTCATTTTATTGTAAATATGAAAGGTGGCATTATCGCCATAAATGCCATGGTTGCGGTTGGGGTAGTAGCCACTTTCAAATTCTATATTCTTTTTAATCATTTCGTTAACCATCATTGTACTGTTTTGAAAATGTACATTATCATCGGCTGTACCGTGTATTATTAAAAATTTGCCTTTAATGTTTTTTACATAATTCAAAGGTGCATTTTCGTCGTAGCCTGCTTTGTTTTCTTTTGGGGTACGCATAAAACGCTCGGTATAAATATTATCGTAATAACGCCAGTTTGTAACAGGTGCAACGGCAACAGCAGTTTTAAAAATATCTGCTCCTTTGCTTATAGCAAGGCTGCTCATGAATCCACCAAAACTCCAGCCCCAATGTCCAATTCTATTGGCATCTACATAGGGTAGGGTGGCAAGGTGTTTTGCCACATCAATTTGGTCTTGTATTTCGTATTTGCCCAATTGTAAATATGTTTTCTTTTTAAATTCTTCGCCTCTAAAACCAGTGCCTGTATTATCTACACACACTACAATATAGCCTTGTTGTGCAAGATATTGGTGCCACATACTTACAGCACCCCAACGATTGGCTACTTGTTGGCTACCTGGCCCACCATAGTTGCAAAACAATACTGGATATTTTTTGGTGCTATCAAAGCTTGCAGGTTTTAACATCCAACTACACAACTCATAGCCTGCTACATTTTTAAGCATTTGAAAAGTAGGTGTTGGTAGTTTGTAATCTACTTCTATTTTGTCTCTTAATGCTTTGTTGTTTTTTAAAATCTTTCCTTCATCATTACTGTTTGCAACAACATCGCTTGTTTTGTGTAAGCTAATGACAGTAGGGATTGTAGCGGTAGAGTAGTAATCTACAAAATAACTAAAGTCGTTGTTAAATGCAAGCCTGTGTGTGCCTTCTTGTTCTCTTAATGGTTTGATAGTGTTGGTAGATAAGTTATACACAGCTGGCATTCTGTTTTTTACCATATACGCAGTAGAAAAGTACACTTCATTTGCTTTCTCGTTTACGCCATATAAATCAACTACTTCACTGTTTAATTTTAAAAGTTGTTGCTCGGTTTTGGTATTGATGTTAATTAAATATAAATCATTGAATCCTTTTTTTTCACTGGTAAGCAAAACTTTATTACCATCTTCAAAAAAATAAATATTGTCGTTAATATCAACATAGTATTTGTTGGTTTCTTCGTAAAATGAAGCAGTTTTACCAGTAGCTGCATCTGCTTTTAATAGCTTTAAATTATTTTGTAATCTGTTTAGCCAGTAAACACATAAATTATTTGTGCCAGCAATCCATTTAATTCTTGGTATATAAATGTCTTTTTCTGTACCAATATCAACTTTGGTTTTTTGTGCAGTTTTTGTATTGTAAATGTAAATATCAATAGTACTATTTGCTTCGCCAGCTTTAGGATATTTATATGAATATTGTTTTGGATACAAACTATCATAAACATCAAATTCATAAGTTTTTACTTTGCTTTCATCAAACCTGTAATAAGCAATATAATTACTATTTTTGCTCCATTCAAATGCTCTTGTAAATTCAAATTCTTCTTCATAAACCCAGTCGCAATTGCCATTAATAATAAAATTCCATTTTCCGTCTTTTGTTATTTGAACGGTTTTGTTGGTGGTTAAATCTTTTGAGTATAGATTATTATTTTTTACAAAAGCAATTTGCTTTGCATTGGGAGATAGTGTGGCGTGCAATATCTTATCATTGTCAACCAGCATAGTTTTTTTAGTTGCCAAATCATACACATATGCAATGGCTTTGCTGCTTCTTCTATAAATTGATTCTCTGTCTTTAAAAATTAAAATCTTAGTTTCATCATCGCTCCATTCAATATCATCTAAACTTAACGTTACGCCTTTTTCGTTTCTTACATCTTCGTTTTTTATAAGCGTAGCAATGGTTTCATTGTTTTCAAAACTCTTTTTAATAATGCCATCTTTTGTTTGCTCTACATAAAATCTACCATCTTTCATACTTTGAAAACCTTGAACAGATTCGGCTCTAAAAGTTCCTTTTCTATAAATATCTTCTAGTGTAATTTGTTTTTGTGCCAATGTAATAAATGGCATTAATAACAGAGAATTCTATTGATTGGGAACGAAAATATGAGATTTGCTTTTTTGGAAATAAATATTTGTGATGAGCGTTTGGGTTGCTACTGTTCTATTTTTGCAGAAAGAAGAAATACATTAACGATGATTTGAACAACAAACTTTTGTTTCAATTGTCTTTAAGCAAAGCTCAGGATAAGTTATATCTCAAGTTTTTCATTTTAAATAAAATAATGAACAAAGTTTCAGTTTATAGAAAAGAACATTTTAATGCTGCACACAAATTGTATAATCCTAATTGGGATGATGCAACCAATAAGCAGGTTTTTGGTAAATGCAATAATGCCAATTATCACGGACATAACTATGTTTTAATAGTAAAAGTAACAGGAGAAATTGATGCTGAAACAGGCTATGTTATTGACTTAAAAGTACTAAGCGATCTTATCCAAAATGAAGTACTTAAAAAATTTGATCATAAAAATTTGAATTTAGATACACAGGAATTTAAACACTTAAATCCAACAGCAGAAAATATAGCAGTGGTAATATATGATTTACTAAGACCACATATTAAAAGCGACTTGGATTTAAAAATTACATTACACGAAACAGATAACAACTATGTTAAATACCCAGCATAATAAAGTAGAATTAAGCGATATTGAAATTGATGAAGTAGGCAACGATCACATCAGTACTTGTTTTAATACGCCTATAAGAAAAGATGCTTTTGATAAAACAGATGAGGAAAAAATAGAAACCATTGCCAAGCATTTTGAAGCCATTATGCAAACACTTGGTTTAGATTTAACCGATGATAGTTTAAAAGGCACACCAAAAAGAGTAGCAAAAATGTATGTGCAAGAAACCTTTAAAGGTTTAAATCCTGCTAATAAACCAGCTATTTCTATGTTTGATAATAAATACAAGTACAATGAAATGCTTGTTGAAAAGAATATTTCTTTTTACACTTATTGCGAACATCATTTTGTGCCTTTTTTTGGAAAAGCTCATATTGCCTATATCAATAATGGACAAGTAATAGGTTTAAGTAAATTAAACCGAATTGTAGATTATTTTGCTAAGCGTCCACAAGTACAAGAACGCCTTACAATGCAAATTGGGAAAGAGCTTGAACACGCACTTGGAACAAATAATATTGCTGTGCTACTAGAAGCAAAACATTTATGTGTAGCTAGTAGAGGAATTAAAGATGATAGCAGCACTACAGTCACAACTTACTACAATGGAGAGTTTTTAAATTCAAAAAAGAAAGAAGAGTTCTTAAAATACCTTGAATTAAATGCAGATAAATAATTGCAAAAGATGAAGTTAATACTTCATCTTTTTTATTGAAGGTACTTTAAACCAAGTAAAGGCAGCAACTGCAACAGTAACACAACCTCCAAAAATAACAGATGCAACATTGCCCATATATCTTGCAGCTACACCACTTTCAAATTGTCCCAGTTCGTTACTGCTATTAATAAACATACTACTAACACTCATTACCCTGCCACGCATTTCATTGGGTGTTTTAAGTTGTACTATAGTGCCTCTTACCACAACACTTACACCATCTAAAATACCACTAAACAGTAATGCAACAAACGATAGCCAAAATACTTTTGATACAGCAAATACAATCATACACAAACCAAAACCTGCTATGGCAAATAATAGTTTTTTACCTTGTTGATTTTTTAAAGGATAACGCATTATTGTTAGAATACAAATAATAGCACCCAAATCTGTCGCTGCATTTAACCAGCCAAAACCAATAGGCCAAGCACTTAAATGAATATTTTTTATAATTGGTGGATGTTGCTTCAATAAATAAAAACAATATAATCCAGTAAAAACAAGTGTTACAATTACAATCAATGCACCGTGAATACCAATACCTGCAATTAAAAAACCTACAACAGCGTGCCCAATTACACTTGCAGTAAGCCAAGTGCTTTGGTTCCAACTAATGCCATTTTGTAAACTATCTTTAGGTACAATATTGGCTACTAAAGTGCCAAATGTTGGTCCTGTATATGCCCTGAAAATTCCTGTAAAAAAGATAACGATATAAATGGTGGATACTACAATTTTTTTGGGAATATTCTCTAAAGCATAGCTACTAGACAAAAAACACAAACTAATTACAGCAGTAATGTATAATGAAACAGCAGTCATTAATAGTTTTCTTTTCTCAGAAATATCAATTTTATAACCAGCTCTTAATGATAGACCCACACTTGGTACAACTTCTGCCAAACCCACCAAGCCAATGGCTAGTGGATTATTGGTTAATTCGTACATCCAATAACCAGTTAATGCACCCAACATTCTTAATGCCATAATAAACAAAAACCTGCCAAACATTAAATGCCTGAACTCTGGTATTCGCATTGCAACAAATGCATCAGTATTGGAACGTTGTAGTTTCATTATTTAAACAAACATAAAATCAAACTTGTTATTAAAGCACATAGCTATAGTATTGTGTAAAACTATTTGGTCATTCAAATTTTTATGATACAAAACATAGCTTTATTTGTAGCTACTAAACAAAATGAATCAAAACAAAAAAGTATTACAATTTGTATTAACGGCAACGCTATGCTTGTTGACTTTTTCTTTGTTTATACATTTTAACAAGGTTCAAAACGAGCAATTACAAAATATTAACATACTTTCAAGTGTGTTACAACAAGATGATTTTACAGCAAAGCATAACAAATCAAATATTGATACCTCATTTAAAAACATAGATACCAGTCAAACTATCGTACTAAATAGTGATAGCCTTGCAAGACAACTACAACATTTTAATGTAGCCAATAGATTAACCAATTTTAGTGGAGATACATCGGCAATTGTTTTAGATAATTTTATAAAAAAGTTAATTGCACTTCGTAAAAACAAAAAAGGTAAAATACGCATTGCTTACTTGGGCGATAGTATGATTGAAGGCGATTTGGTAACACAAACTATTCGTAAATATTTGCAACAAAACTTTGGTGGCAGGGGCGTTGGTTTTGTGCCTATAACAAGTGCTGTTGCAGGATTTAGGCAAACAGTTAAACACACATTTACCGCCAATTGGAAAGAAAGTAATTTTAAAAACAAATTCTCGGCAGTG
The DNA here is from genome assembly GCA_026391115.1 of Bacteroidota bacterium. GTDB lineage: Bacteria > Bacteroidota > Bacteroidia > Chitinophagales > Chitinophagaceae > CAIVPM01. The sequence continues at coordinate 5,311 of JAPLER010000149.1, forward strand.
CCACTATATTTAAGTGGTAAAACCTTTTTTGCAAGTGGATATAACAGGGTTGATATTGAAGATAAAACTGTTGCTGCTATCGCATCTCCACTTAAAAAATATTTGCTATGTGGTTACAAACCATTAACTGGTCAAATAGCTGTAAACAGTATTTTTAATGCTATAAAACCTGCACAAACCTTTAACAGAATATTAATTGATAGCAGTGCTAAAACTTCAATTAAGCTAGAGGCAAGCGATGTTGCATTGCCTTTCTATGGAATAAGTATAGAAACTAACGATGGTGTAATTGTAGATAATTTTTCTTTTAGAGGATTAGGTGGTTTTGAGTTTATGAATATAGATTCATCTTTCTTAAAGCAAGTTGCAGCAACACAACCCTACGATTTAATCATTATGCAATATGGCGTTAATCTATTGAATCATCCCAATAACAATAGCTTTGGTTGGTATTATAAAGCTATGTTTAGTTGTATTAATAAATTAAAATCTTGTTTTAAAGGCACAGATTTTTTATTGGTAAGCAGTGCCGATAAAAGTTTTAAATACAGCAATGGCACACACACAGCAATTGGTATGGATAGTTTAATTGCTACGCAAGAACGTATTGCATTTGATAGCAAGATTGCTTTCTTTAATACCTACAGCAGTATGGGTGGATATAATAGTATGGTGAATTGGGCAAATGGCAACCCGCAATTGGCTGCAAAAGATTATACACATTTGAATGCAAAAGGAGCAGAGGTGTTAGGAACTGGAATTTATAATGCGTTTATGTTTGAAGTGGGGAAAATTGAAAGGCAAAAGTAAAAATTCAAAAACTAAACTTATACTTATACTTTATCTCTTTGCGTCTTTGCGTGATAAATAAAAATTGTAATATGAAAAAAATAATTTCAATTCTTCTTTTAATTCCTATCATTTCATTCTCTCAAAAAAAACCTTTAGACCATAGTGTTTATGATAGCTGGCAAAGCATTGGCGAAAAATTAATTAGTGCCAATGGAAAATTTGTTGCCTACACTATTAATCTGCAGGAAGGCGATGCCAACCTTGTAATACAAAGCACTACAGGCAATAAACTCATTGAAGTAGAACGTGGTTACAATATAACCATTAGCGATGATGATAAATTTGTGGTGTTTAAAATTAAACCAACCTACAAGCAAACTCGTGATGCAAAAATTGCTAAAAAGAAACCTGATGAAATGCCTAAAGATAGTTTAGGTATTTATGATGTTGAGCAAAATAAACTAGAAAAAATTGCCAGAGTAAAAAGCTATAAAATGCCAGAAAAAGCTGGTGGCTGGTTGGCTTACTTAATGGAAAAACCTTTGCCCGAAACAAAGGACACCAAAGAGCCTGATAGTGCTACAACAAAAAAAAATTTAGACAAACGCATTGAAAGATTACAAAAAGAACTAGACAGTTTGCAATTAAAAAATAATGAATTATTAAACAATGGATTTACTGCTATTGCTGTTAAAAAAGATACCACAGCCAAACCCAAAAAAGAAGAAGATATTGAAGAAGGAACAGAACTAGTTTTAAGAAACTTAACTGATGGTAAAGAACAAAAGATTAAGTTGGTGCAGGAATATTATTTTAGTAAAAAAGGAAATGCTTTTGTTGTAGAGACAACGAAGAAGAATGGGAGTAAAATAAAATCAACACTGATTATTTATCATTCAAAAATTGAAGATGAATACACTAATCCTACTGATACAGTTCTAACTGGATTTGTTGATGCAAAACAACTAACTTTTTCCGATGATGAAAGTAAATTCGCATTTTACGTAACATTTAAAAAAAAAAAAAATGAACAGAAAGAATATGAACTGCCAGAGTTTGAAAGGGTAAATGTTGATGTGTGGAATTACAAGGATGATGATTTAATGACGGCTCAATTAAAGAATCTTGATGCTGAAACTAAGAAGAGTTTTTTGGCAATGATTGCAAAAAAATATAATGAAGATGAAATATTGTTGCCTTATTTAGTTCAACTCGGCTCACCAAAATTTGAACCTATTAGAGTTACACAAGAAGGCGATGGCAAATATTTCTATGCAGTAAGCGATAGTGGCAAACGCCTAGAGCAGCAATGGCAGGGTTTTACAAAGAAAGATGTGTTTGTAATAAATAGTAACGATGGCAGCAAAAAACAAATAATGAGTAATGTTCGTGCGAATATTTATCCATCTTATACTGGTAAATATTTATTGGTGTATGATGAAGATAAAAAGCAATACAGTTGCTACGATGCTGATGGCAACAAAATAAAAGCTGTTGCAAAGGATATTCCATATCCTTTATATGATGAAGAAAACGATGTGCCTGATGCACCTAATGCTTATGGCATTGTAAAGTGGATGGAAAATGATAAATATGTTTTAATCTACGATAGATATGACATTTGGAAAGTTGACCCAACAGGAAAAGAAAAATCTGTTTGCATAACCAATGGCAGAAAAGATAAAATTCAATGCAGGTATGTAACAGTTGATAATGATGAGAAGTTTATTAAGGAAGGGCAGGATTTAGTTTTTAAATCTTTTAATGAAAATGATAAGAAAAGTTTTTATAATTTTTATGATGCTAAATCAAAGAATTGTTACAATTTAATTTCATCTAAATTCTTGCACACTACAGATGGATTAATCGTTGACTATTATTCTAACTGCAATAATATATTAAAGTCAAAAACGTCTAGCAATTACATATTTACAAATGAAACTTACAAATATTCACAAGAATTGTATTTTGTAAACTTCAATATTACTAACCCAAAATATGATTTAGATAATAGAGTGATACCTGATAAAAATAATTCCAATATAGAGTGGAACGCTGGTAATTATTTGTGTGTAACTAACCTTCAACAACATCAATATCTCTGGGGTGCTGCAGAATTATTTAAATGGAAAGCATATAGTGGCAAGCTTACAGAAGGTGTTTTATACAAACCAGAAAACTTTGACAGCACCAAAAAATATCCAATGATCGTTTATTTTTATGAACGTCTCAGTAATACATTACACAACTATATTCCACCTGCACCAACAGCTTCACGTTTAAATATTTCTTATTTTGTAAGCAATGGTTATGTAGTGTTTGTGCCAGATATTTGGTACACCACTGGTCATCCTGGCAAAAGTGCTTATGATTGTATTGTAAGTGGCACAAGGGCTTTAATCAAAAAAGGATTTATAGATAGCACTCGCATTGGTTTGCAAGGTCAAAGTTGGGGTGGTTACCAAACTGCATATTTAATCACTCAAACCAATCTCTACAAAGCAGCCTGGGCTGGTGCACCTGTAGGCAATATGTTTAGTGCTTATGGTGGCATTCGTTGGGAGAGTGGCTTAAACAGGCAGTTTCAGTACGAGCATCAGCAAAGTAGAATTGGAGCAACCATTTGGGAAAAGCCAAATTTGTATATCGAAAATTCACCCTTATTTCATTTGCCTAAAGTAAAAACACCATTAGTAATTATGCACAATGATGCAGATGGTGCTGTGCCTTGGTATCAGGGTATTGAATTGTTTACTGCAATGCGTAGGTTAAACAAACCTGTATGGATGCTCAACTACAATGGCGAAGCACATAATTTAATGGAGCGTAAAAACAGAAAAGATATTCAAGTAAAAGAGCAACAATATTTTGATTGGTTATTAAAAGATGCTCCTGCACCTAAATGGATTACTGAGGGCGTTCCTGCTGTAATGAAAGGAAGGGTTCAATAATGTTGAATGATGAATTTTAAATGTTGAATTAATGAAACACTTTTAGGTTTTGAATTTTAACTTTTGAGTTTTACAAATGATTACTATAAGAAAAGCAGTTAAGCAAGATTGTGCAGCAATTGTAGAATTGGTAAAAGAATTGGCTATCTATGAAAAAGCACCCAATGAAGTTACAGTTTCGCTAAATCATTTTATAGAAAGTGGCTTTGGTGCAAACCCTGTCTGGTGGGCATTTGTAGCTTGTGATAATGAAGTAGTTGTTGGTTTTGCATTATACTATATTCGTTTTAGCACTTGGAAAGGGCAAAGAATGTATTTAGAAGATTTATTGGTAACTGAAGAGCAAAGAGGCAAAGGCATTGGCAAATTATTATTTGATACATTAATACAAGAAGCCAAAGAAAAAAATTTCAATGCTATTTGCTGGCAAGTGCTAGATTGGAATGAATCTGCAATTAATTTTTACAAGAAATACGATACCAGTTTTGATGGAGAGTGGTTGAACGGAGTATTACCAATGTTATGGTAAAATTCTTTTAACAAAACTTTAACATTTCACTTTTTTATTTGGCATTGATATTGGATTATATATAACAAGAGCTTAAAAAAGAAATAGCTCAGATTACCTAACCAATAAATTATGTTTTATGAAAAAGTTTTTACAAACAATCGTTTTGGTAGCATTAGTTTTTACTTCAATTAATGCAAGTGCAAAAAGTAAATTAACTGTAAGCACAACAATGCCAACAGCAATGAAAGTAATTATTGATGGACAAAAATTTTACAGCCAAGATAATTATATTTCAATAAGAAACCTGCAACCAGGTTATCACAACATTTCTATTTATTACATAAAAACTGGTAGAGACTTTAACAATTTTTTTAATAATGGAAATGGTAGCTATTGTTGTAGTAAGAAACAATTATCAATACGATATTACTATTAATAGATTTGGTAGAGCTTTTTACGACCAAGATTACTATTACAGCAACAACAATAATAACAATGGTTGGAGAACTGATGGATCAAATACAGAAGCATCAGACGATGATGAAGAATTTGATACGCCAGACAATAGTTTTGATTTTAATAGTGGTTACAATGAAGATTATAATGATGTAGATTTCTTTAAAAAGAAACCTAATAATGTAGTTGGTGACAATAAAAATTATAATAACACCAATAATTATAATGATGATAGAAACAACAACTACAATAATAAGTACAAACCAATGAGCAACGAAATGTTTGCTCAAGTAAAACAAACATTACAAAAAACTAGTTTCGAAAGCAGCAAGTTAAGTATTGCAAAACAAGTGTTAGATAACAATACCATTTCTATAAGTCAAGTAAAAGAAATAATGAATATACTAGCAATGGAAACAGATAAGTTAGATTTTGCAAAATATGCTTACGATAAAACAAGAGACAGAAACAGTTATTTTACAGTAGCAAATGGCTTAAGTATGCAATCAGATAAAGACGAATTACTGAAATACATAAGAGATAAGAAATAGGTAAAGCCTTAGCAATAAACAAAGAGCAGCTCGTAATTGAGCTGCTCTTTTCGTTATATGTTTTATGTTTGTCAAAAAAGTAATGCATATCAATATAGAATTTAAAGTAAGAACTAATAGTGTAGAGGCACTTGAACAAAAATTACTGCAGCTCAATCCAAAGTTTATAGGCACAGACCACCAAATAGATACTTATTTTAATACCAAAGTGGGAAGATTGAAACTTCGAGAAGGCAACATTGAAAATGCTTTGATACATTATGTTAGAGAAAATACAGCAACAGCAAAACAAAGTGATGTGTTGTTATATCAACATCAGCCCAACGTTATTTTAAAACAAATTTTAGCAACTGCAAATGGAGTAAAAGTTATAGTTGATAAAACCAGAAAAATATATTTTGTAGATAATGTAAAATTTCATTTTGATACTGTGCAGCAACTTGGCACTTTTATAGAAGTAGAAGCTATTGATACAGATGGAACCATTGGAGTTGAAACGCTAAAAGAACAATGTAATTACTACATAAACTTTGTTGAATTAGAGCCAAATGATTTTGTAGAATTAAGTTACAGCGATTTATTGCTACTGAATTAATAATGTTTGAAAGCTTAAAATAGTATTGTGAATTTCTTTTTGCTTTTATAAAATGAAAATATCCTAAAATTGCTTTTATTTTTTTAAATTATTGTTATGATAAAATTACAAGTTATAGGCAACTTAGGTAAAGATGCTATGGTAAACACAGTTAATGGCAGAAACGTTATTAATTTCACAGTCGCTCATACAGAGCGTTATAAAGATGCACAAGGAGTTCAGAAAGATAGAGTGGTTTGGGTTGATTGTGCATATTGGACAGATAGAACTGCTGTTGCACCTTATTTAAAAAAAGGAACACAAGTTTTTGTAGAAGGCAATCCAGATGTGAGAAGTTATACGACTCAAGATGGTAGAAATGGAGCTACACTTACTTTACGTGTTGCAAGTGTACAATTGTTGGGTACTAAAAATGCTGATGGTAGTCCAAGTGGAAATTATCAGCAAAACGCAGCACCACAACAACCTGCTTATAATGCACCACCAAGCAATATGCAACCAATGAGCCAGCCATCCGATTTAGTTGAGCCTTTAGACGATTTGCCATTTTAGTATTAATTTGGCATAATTTTTCGTTTTAATAATTGGTTTAAATAGTGTATTTATGAAAAAGATTTTATTACTACTTGGTTTGGGGGTTATCTTAACATCTGCAACTGTTTTAGGTGATGCAAACGAAATAATTGACGCTTTGAAATCTGGCAATGCTAGTGAAGTATCTCAATATTTTGATAATTTCATAGATATAACTCTACCTGGTAAAGAAGAAGTAACTAGTATGGGAAAAAATCAAGCAAGTATTTCTTTAAAACAGTATTATGATGAGGCGGCAGTTAAGACATTCCAACTCACTTCATCTCGAGAAGCAGGAGCCATAACATCTATCACTGGTAAATTACAAGGAAAATCTAAAAACGAGAATATTACTATAATGCTCAAAAAATCAAATTCAAAATATTATATCACTTCAATAAGAATTGGTTAAACCATAAAAAACGCCCTAATCAAGGGCGTTTTTATTAACAACAACTTAATAATAATTTGCTCTCTCAATAGTCTAAGTTCCTACATTTGCCAGCTAATTATTATCTATGAGGAAAATAAAGATTCTATCCTGCTTGCTTAAAAGTTGATACAACTTCAAATGTTATTGATGATGCAAAAGAAAGTGCAGCTTCTAACTTTTCAACAATATCTTTAGACGACAATGATTTGACAGATGGAGGAAATCAAAATGTTTCTTCTATTTTAACTGCTGGTAGAGACCCATTTAATAGTGCAGCAGCTTATAATTTTGGTGTACTTCGTTTTAGAATTCGTGGGTATGAGTCTGATTTATTTGGAACTTATATCAACGGCATTTCAATGGATAATTTAGATAATGGTTTCACCCCTTTTGCTTTATGGGGCGGATTGAATGACGTTACTCGTAACAAAGATTTATCTATTGGATTAAAGCCAAACACATTTGCATATGGCGATATTGGTAATACTACTAATATGGATGTAAGAGCCATTAAACAACGTAAGCAAACAGAAATTGGCTATGCATTTAGTAATAGGAATTATACACATAAATTCGATATTACTCATAGCACAGGCATCAATAAAAATGGTTGGGCTTTTAGTTTTAGTGCTTCTCGTAGATATGCTGATGAAGCATATTTTCCTGGCACATCTTATGATGGATGGAGTTATTTTGCAGCAGTTGATAAAAGAATTAATCAAAATCATTTGTTGTCATTAGTAGTTTTTGGTGCTCCTACAAAAGTGGGACGTCAAGGTACAGCAACCAAAGAGGCTTATGATTTAGTTGGCACAGATTACAACCCAAACTGGGGTTGGCAAAATGGGAAAAAGCGTAATGCAGCAATGACTAGAACTAACCAGCCTGTAGCTATTTTAACACACGATTGGAGAATTAATAATAACACAAATGTACTTTCAGCTGTTAGTTTTTCAAAAGGCGATAGAGGATCTAGTGCTTTAGATTGGTACAAAGGCGATAATCCTAGTCCTTTATACTATAGATATTTACCAAGTTATTGGGGAGATCCAATTATTAAAGATCAAATTACTAAGGGTTGGCAAACAGATGATAACGTACGTCAAATTAATTGGTCAAAATTATACGATGCTAATATGTCTCACATTGATACATTCAATGGCGTTATTGGTCGTAGAGCTACTTATTTGCAAGGGGAATACGTAACGAACTCTACAAGATTTAATATTAACTCTGTATTGAATACTAGAATTGGTGACCATACAGAATTTACAATGGGTGCATCTTTTCAATATCAAAAAAATAATAACTATAAAAAAATTATAGATTTATTGGGTGCAGATTATTTTGTAGATTTAAATCAGTTTGCAGAAAGATTTAATCCAACAAGTTCTACTGTTGGTCAAGCTAATTTAAATAATCCAAATAGAATAGCAAAAGTAGGAGATGATTATAGTTATAATTATGATATTGTGATTGGTAGAGGTGCAGCTTGGTTACAAGCACTTATGAAATATGATAGAGTAGATTACTATGTTGCTCTTGAACTTTCTGGTACTTCTTTTTATAGAAATGGTAAGTTTAAAAATGGATTATTTCCATTTAGTTCTTTAGGAAAATCAGTTAAACAAGAATTTTTAAATTATGCATTTAAAACTGGTTTTACTTTTAAATTAGATGGTAGAAACTACTTCTTTGGTAATATGAGTGTTTTAACTAAAGCTCCATTTTTTGATAATGTTTATTTATCTCCACGTGTTCGTAGCACTACACAAGCAACAGTTAAAAGCGAAGGTGTAAACACAATAGAAGCTGGCTACACTTTAAATGCCCCTAAATTAAAAGTAAGATTAACTGGTTATTATACTGAATTTAAAAATCAAATGAATGTATTAACTTTTTTTCACGACACTTATTTGAATTTAGTTAACTATGGTATTACTGGTATTAATAAAACTCATAGTGGTGGAGAGTTAGGTATTGAAGCTAAAGTGATGCCTAATGTAACTGTAAATGCTGCTGCTGCCGTAGGAAGATATTATTATACTTCTAACCAAAATTCTGTTACAACAATTGATAATGATGCTAGCATTGTAAGCGAAGATTTAGTATATGCAAAAGGATATTATGTTGGAGGAACACCACAACAAGCTTACAGTTTTGGTGCAACTTATCGTTCACCTAAATTTTGGAGTGTAAGTTTAACTTATAACTATTTTGATGAAATTTATGCAGAAGTTAACCCACTTCGTAGAACAGAAAAAGCTGTACAAGGATATGCTTTGGATGATCCAATGAGAAAAACAATACTAGATCAAACAAGATTGCAATCTCAATCTACATTAGATTTGTATGCGAGTTATTCTTTAAAATTACCTAAAAGTTTGAACATTAACAATAAGAATACTTTCTTAGCTTTTAGTCTTGGTGCAAGCAATATTTTAAATAATAAATCTATCATTCCTTTCTTGTTTGAGCAATTAAGGTTTGATCCAACAGAATTAGATAAATTTCCAAGCAGATTTAATTATAACTATGGGGCAAACTATTCTGCAAGCATAGCTTTAAGATTCTAATTTTAATCAATATAAAAAACAATAACATTACAAATACAAAAATAAATTTATGAATACTAAAAACTTCTTACGCTTAACAACACTTGCAATATTCTTTGTAAGTATTTTCAGTTCTTGTAAAAAAGAATATGAAGCACCACCAGTTTCTGGAGATCCTAATATGGCAGTAACTACAACTATTGCACAATTAAAAGCAATGCATACAGTTGCAGGTGCTTTCGATAATATTACTACAGATATTGTAATTGCAGGTACTGTAATTGCAAATGACAAAAGCGGTAACTTTTATAAGGAATTGTATATAAGAGATAATACTGGAGCAATAGCTCTAGAGTTAGCTAGCAATAGTTTATATTCTAACTATCCAGTAGGAAGAAAATTATTTGTTAAATGCAAAGGCCTTTGCTTAAGTGACTATAAAAATATGATTCAATTAGGCATAAAATCTATTTCTAATGGTTTAGTAAGTTTAGAAGGTATTCCTGCTCCAATTATCACAAGTTATGTAACTGGTGGTTCATTGGGAAATGATGCCTCTCCAAAAGTTGTTACGGCTACTGATTTGGCTTTATCTACACCAGTAATGCAAAGTCCATTGCTTGGAGATTTAATTAAATTAAATGATTATGAATTTATGCTTGGTGATACAAAAAGAAGTTATGGTGATACTTCATATTATCATAGCACTTTAGGCGGCATGGTTAATATTAAAAGCTGTAGTGGAGATGGTCCATTTATTGTTTTAACAAGCGGCTATGCTGATTTTGCTACAAAAGCTCCACAAGCAGGTAATGGTAGCTTTACTGGTATTTACACTGTTTATGGTACAACAAAACAGTTTATGATTAGAGATACAACTGATGTTAAATTTACTGGACCAAGATGTTTCTTATTTGAAGAAGATTATCAAGCTTATACTACTTCTGGTTCAAGTTGTTGGGCTCAAGCTGGTTGGCAAAACATTAAAGATAGTGGAGATGTGTGTTATACGCTTTCTTCTTTCAGTGGTAACTTCTTCCCAAAAATATCTGCATTCACCTCTGCTGATTTACCAACTAAAAATATAAAAAGTTGGTTAATCTCTCCAGCAGTTACAATACCAAGCGGCATTAATCCAAAATACTCTTATACTTGTGCTCACAGATACACAGTTGGTACTCTTACTGCCTTAGTATCTACAGATTATGATGGAGTAAGTCAAAAACCTCAATCTGCAACTTGGACACAACTAAACCAAATTCAAGCTAATTCAGCCTCTTTTACACCCTTTATTCCTTATGGGCCATTTGATTTAAGTGCTTATGCTGGCAAAAAAGTTTATTTGGCATTTAGATATGATGCTCCTGCTGGAACTAGCAAAAACGCTGTTGCAACTTTTGAACCAGATGATATGAAAATTTCAAGTAAATAATTTATAATAGTTTATCATAAAAAAAGCCTTTGCAAATAGCAAAGGCTTTTTTATTGTGGGTAATATTTTCGAACGAATAATGATGAATAAAAAAAGGACAAACTAATTTAGTTTGTCCTTTTTTTATTCATTTTAAATATGGTAAACTTATCCTAAATACGCTTTTAATGCATTGCTATATCTAGCTTTTTGTAAACGTTTTATTGCACGTTCTTTAATTTGACGAATACGTTCTTTAGTTAAGTCGTACTTCATTCCAATTTGCTCTATTGTTGTTCCATCGTTATTTAAACCAAAGTAAGCATTCACAATTTCAGCTTCTCTAGGACTTAAACTTTTTAGTACACGTTTAATTTCTTCACGTAAGCTATCTTTCATTACATCTTCGTCAGTGTCATCGCTACCTTCAAGTAAATCTCCCATTGCCACATCTTCAGCTTCATGCACAGGGGCATCTAAACTACTGTGTCTTGTATTGCTTTGGAAAATGTTATTGATTTCTGTTTCACTCATTTCCAAGATATCGCTTAATTCTTCAGTACTTGGCTCACGCTCGTGTTCTTGCTCAAAAGCCATAAAAGCCTTATTTGCTCTATTGTAAGTACCAATTTTATTTTGTGGTAAACGAACCAATCTTCCTTGTTCAGCCAATGCTTGTAAAATCGATTGACGAATCCACCAAACTGCATAAGAAATAAATTTAAAACCTTTTGTTTCATCAAAACGTTGAGCTGCTTTAATTAAGCCAAGATTTCCTTCATTAATTAAATCACTTAAGCTTAAACCTTGATGTTGATATTGTTTTGCAACAGAAACCACAAAACGTAAATTAGCTTGTACTAATTTATCTAAGGCACGTTGATTACCCATTTTTATTTTTTGGGCAAGTGTTGTTTCTTCTTCAGGCGTAATCATAGAAATTTTAGAAATTTCCTGTAAATATTTCTCTACTGCCTGCGAATCTCTGTTGGTAATCTGGGTTGCAATTTTAAGCTGCCTCATTGTATGTATTAATCTTTGTAATTGTACAAATATGAATGTAATATACCCAAAGTAAAATTGGGCGGCTGCAAATGTACAGTTGTATAAGTATTAATTAGAAAAAAACTTTAAATGGAAATCAATACATTCGTAATCTAACAATTTAACTGTTGTATGAAACCTTGCTTTGTGTTTGTAGTTTGTTTACTTTTATTTGAACCTTTATCTTCTATTGCAACTAATGCTCAACTCAATTTTATTTGTCAAGATACTGCACTAAAAGTAAAGCCTGATACAATAGATAGTATGAGTGTTAATGTTGTTACTATTGATTCTACAATTAAGACAAAATTCTACTATGGCAATGCAAGTTTTTATAGTAAAAGCTTAGAAGGAACAAAAACATCTAACGACGAAATATTTAGTCATAAAAAACTAACTTGTGCAAGTAATAGATTCAAACTTGGAACTTGGTTACGAGTCACTAACTTGTCTAACAATAAGTCAATAATAGTGAGAGTGAATGATAGAATGCATCCACGAATGGACAAAAAAGGAAGGATTGTTGATTTATCTTATGTAGGTGCAAAAAAATTAAATTTTATTGAGAAAGGAGTAACAAAAGTTAAGGTAGAAATAGTACCTAAGGGTACTAAAGAATAAAATCTGTTTAAAACTTTTTTTAGTTTTTTTTCACAATTCAAATTCACCCACTACATTTGCCACACCAAAAAAAATAATATGAAGAAAATTAAATTAGTATTATTGGCTACATTAGCTACAACAATAGCTTTTAGCCAAACTGCTAACAATAAAAAGAGACCTTCTCTTGGTGTTAGCTTTGCAATGAAAGATTTTACAACACCTGCCTTAATTAGATCTACTTCTTTTTCAGATGTGTTGAAAGATAATAAGTGGACTAAATTAAGCAAGATGACTCCTAGTTTAAGTGTTCAATATTTTGAAGGCTTAACTAATAATATTGATTTTATGGCTGGTATTCAAGGTTGCTTTGTAGATTATCCTTTCCAAGCAAATACGGGAACGATTCAAAATCAAGATAAATTTTTACTTGAACTAGATGCAAATTTGAATTTTAAATTATTAACTGATAACTATTTTGTAGTTCCTTATATTTCTACAGGCTTAGGAGCTTCAATGTTTACCGGTAAATATTTTGCTGCATATTTTCCAATTGGAGCTGGTCTACAATTAAATTTAGGTTCAGAAACTTTTTTAAACATTCAATACAATAATAATGTTGCAATAACTGATAATGCAACTACTAATTTTAACTATCGCCTTGGTTTCTCTTCTCCGTTAAAAGAAAAAGATGAACCAGTAGTTATTGCTCCACTACCACCACCTCCTCCTGTAGCAGTTGTTGAGGAAAAAGATACAGATGGTGATGGTGTTGTAGATAGCAAAGACAAATGCCCTACCGTTAAAGGTTTGGTTAAATACAGCGGTTGCCCAATACCTGATACTGATAAAGATGGTATTAATGACGAAGAAGACAAATGTCCAACTGTTTCAGGAACAGCGAAATATAAAGGTTGCCCAATACCTGATGGCGACAATGATGGAGTTAATGATGAAGAGGATAAATGCCCTACAGTTGCAGGTGTTGCAAGATATAAAGGTTGCCCAATACCTGATACAGACAAAGA
>JAPLER010000149.1:18857-19970 GCA_026391115.1 Bacteroidota bacterium
GTCCCAATACCCCAGGACCAGTATCTAACAATGGTTGCCCAGAGTTGAAACAATATAATTTTGAAGCAAAAAACATTCAATTTGGTACAGGTAGTGCTGTGTTTACAGCTGCTGCATCTGCTGAATTGAACAAATTAGCATCAATTATGAAAGATCATAGCGAAATTAAAAAAGTAACTATAGAAGGCCACACTGATAATACTGGTAAAGCTGATAAAAATTTAGCTTTATCTCAAAAAAGAGTTGATGCTGTTAAAGCTTATTTAGTTAAGAAAGGAGTTGATGCATCTCGTTTAGGTGTTATGGCTTATGGAGATACTAAACCTGCTGCAGATAATGCTACTGCTGCTGGTAGAGCTCAAAATAGAAGAGTTGAATTTAAAGTTGGCGAATAATATTAATCAACATTAATAAATATAAAAAAAGAGAGCCTTACTTTTAGGCTCTCTTTTTTTATATACATATTTTTAAGTAAATGAATTCATCAACACTAATATTGTTTGTTCTAGGATATTTTGCTTTATTACTTTTTGTTGCTTATTTAACATCAAAAAAAAGTGATAATGAATCTTTTTTTATTGGTAACAAAAACAGTAATTGGGTTTTAGTGGCTTTTGGTATGATAGGTACTTCGCTTAGTGGTGTAACTTTTGTAAGTGTGCCAGGAAGTGTAGGCTCGGGTAATTTTTATTATTTTCAACTTGTGTTAGGCTATATTCTTGGTTATTTTGTAATTGCATATATACTATTACCTCTTTACTATAAACTAAATGTTACTAGTATTTATACTTATTTAGAAGCTAGATTCGGAAAAGAAGCACATAAAGCAGGAGCCTCTTTTTTTATTTTAAGTCGAACAATTGGAGCTACTGCAAGATTATATTTAGTGATAAATATTTTACAAATATTCATACTTGATAATCTAAAAATACCATTCACAAACTATATTGGTGTTCCTTTTTGGATAACAGCATTAATTATATTGATTTTAATTTTGTTATACACCTTTGAAGGTGGAGTTAAAACAATAATTTATACAGATACTTTACAAACTACAGGAATGTTAGTTGGCTTAATTGTTTGTATTGTAGTAATCATAAATTCGCTAGGTAT
>JAPLER010000392.1:0-736 GCA_026391115.1 Bacteroidota bacterium
TAAATTATTTAAAAAATAAAAATGTACAGAATTATATAGATCTTCAGTAAATAAATTTATTCTCTTCATTGAAGATATAAAATTTATTCTATCTATTTCTATATAAACTTTTTTATTAATAGATTTAAATATATTTCTATAATTAGGAAATTCTCCGTTCAATAAACGTATTATTATAATTGTGTTATCAGATTTAAATATAGCTTGTTTATTGTCAAAACCTATTTCTATAAAATCATTATGATCACATAGTTTCCTAACTTCCAACATTCCTTTTTTAGGAATTATAATAATATTATCTGTTAATAATTTACTAACATCAGTATCTAATTCTCTTTCAAATAGAGATAATCTATGTCCATCAGATGAAATTAATCTTATGTATTTTTTATTTTCTCTTATTTCTTTTTCAAAGAGAACACCCATTAAATTAAATTGGTTATCATTTTCTTGAGCAATAGAAAATTGTGTTTTATCTATTGCTTCTGATAGGATATGGCATGATATAGAAGATAATATATCATTTTTGAATTCTGGTAATGATGGATATTCTTCACTATCTGTACCAGATATATTATAATTTCCAGAATTTGTAGAAATTTTAACCCACTTGTTTTCTAAAACTTCTAAGTGAATATGTTCGTCATTAATTTCTCTTATCATTTCAAAGAATTTTCTTGCTGGTAATGTAATTGATCCTTGATTAATTATTTCAGCAGGTATTTGTATTCTAATA
>JAPLER010000392.1:777-2445 GCA_026391115.1 Bacteroidota bacterium
CTAAATCTGTGGCAGTTAAAATAATAGATTCTGTATATGTTTCTATTAAAATATTAGATAATATAGCTATAGTACCCTTTTTTGAAGTAACATTTTGTAGATTAGAAATATTTATAAATAAATCATTTCTTGATATATTTATTTTCATAAAAAACCTCTTAATAAAATATTTAGTTAATTTTTTAAATATTATTTTTATTAAATATTATTAGATGTTGAAACATAACCTAACATTAGGTTTTAATTTAATATTTATTTAATAATATATTTGTTTGTTTTCTCTTAAAAATAGTTTTCCACTTTTTTTTATCTACTACTGAACAAATGAATAACGCATAGTAATAACGCAGCTTTATTGAAAAGTAAATTTTTATAATTATTGATATTTTTAAATTGTTTTTTTTATTTATGTTTTTTTATATATTTGTATGATTATAAGCCATTTAATTAAATATATAAGCCATGTTAGTAAAAGTATTTGGAAGCGCCGTCTTTGGCGTTGAAGCGACTACAATCACAGTAGAAGTTAATATTGATAAAGGTGTTGGGTACCATTTGGTAGGTTTGCCCGATAACGCCATAAAAGAAAGCAGTTATCGAATTGCTGCTGCACTCAAAAACAACGGATACCAACTTCCGGTTAAAAAAATAACTATTAATTTAGCTCCGGCCGATTTGCGAAAAGAAGGTTCAGCTTATGATTTGACATTGGCTGTAGGAATTCTGATTGCATCTGGACAGATAAAAGGCGATGATTTAGACCAATACATGATAATGGGAGAATTATCTCTAGATGGTGGTTAAGCTCGAGAAGAAGGTTTTAAAGGTTTTTTCCTGCCCAAACAAAATGCGAAAGAAGCCGCTGTAGTCGATGGATTGGAGGTTTACGGAATTGAAAACGTAACTGAAATTATTGATTTTTTTGAAGGAAAAGCTACAATTGAACCCACAATACTAAATACTAGGGAAGAATTTTACAAAGAATTGGATTTTCCTGAATTTGATTTTTCAGATGTGAAAGGACAAGAAAGCATCAAAAGATGTATGGAAATAGCCGCTGCAGGTGGACATAATATCATATTAATTGGTCCTCCAGGTTCTGGAAAGACAATGCTTGCCAAGAGACTTCCGAGTATTTTGCCTCCCATGACTTTGAAAGAAGCATTGGAAACCACTAAAATTCATTCGGTAGCTGGAAAAATTAAAGAATCTGGTTTGATGAGTCAACGGCCTTTTCGAGCGCCACACCATACAGCAAGCTCGGTATCTTTGGTAGGAGGAGGAAGTTATCCGCAACCGGGAGAAATTTCATTATCTCACAATGGCGTATTATTTCTCGATGAATTACCCGAATTTAAACGTGAAGTTCTTGAAGTGATGCGCCAACCTCTAGAAGATAGGGAAGTAACTATATCGAGAGCCAAATTTACAATAACATGCCCTTCTTCCTTTATGTTGGTGGCAAGCATGAATCCGAGTCCAAGTGGCTATTTTAATGACCCAGATTCACCTCAAAGTACTACGTCCAATGAAATGCAGCGTTATTTAAGTAAAATTTCAGGACCCTTATTAGATCGAATTGACATTCACATTGAGGTTACTCCTGTGCCGTTTGATAAACTTACCGAAACAAGAAAAGCCGAAAGCAGCATCGAAATTAGAAAAAGA
>JAPLER010000157.1 GCA_026391115.1 Bacteroidota bacterium
CCAGTTTTTACTTTGTTCCAAATTTCTACTCTTTCATTGGCATTAAACTTACTATGATAAATAGCAATATTTCCTCCAAAGTGTTTTTGTAATCTGCGAATAATTTGTGCTGTTAAAGCAATCTCAGGCAATAAATACAGCACTTGATTATTTTGTTGTAAGTGTTGCTCTATAAGCCTTATATACAACTGTGTTTTGCCACTAGCAGTTACACCATGTAATAAGCAAACTTTTTTTTCTAAAAAAGAAGATTCAATTTCTGTTAAAGCAGTTTGTTGTGCATTACTTAATGTAAAATCAATTTCAATATCATTAGCTAGTTGTTTTATCCTATCTGCTCTTCGTTTTTCTGCAAGTAAAATATTTTTATCAATTAACCCTTTTAACTGTGCTGCTGTTGCATTTGATTTCTTTAATAATGCAGTTTGTGTTACTTCTCCTTTGGTTTTAATTAAATGTAAATAGGAGAGTAGTAGCTCCATTTGCTTAGGTGCTTTGCCAAAATTGTTCAACAAATCACTCAATGCATCATCATTGTTATATATCTTGTTTAATAAAATATATGTTTCTGTTTTGGGCTTGTATTTATCTTTTAACTCTTCCCATACATAACATACTTTTTTCTCAATAAGTTTTTTTATTACTGGTGTTACATTATTACTGTCAAGTAGTTGCTGCACTTCACTCATCTTCAATTCTTTTTTTATTTCTAATGCTTGTGCAACTATGTATTCATTATCGCTAAATTGGCTACCATCGTTTAAATCTACTTCTGTTTCATCATTCCATATAACAATAGTTTCACTGTTTAATTTTAGATTGGCAGGCACCGCAGCTTGCATTGCATCGCCTTCGCTACACATATAGTATTGTGCTATCCATTCCCATAATTTTAATTGAGTTAAATGCACCAATGGTTCTTCATCCAACAAGTTTATAATTTCTTTGGGCTCAAATTTTTCTGGCTTGGCAGTAGAAATATTTTTAATTATGCCAGCATATTTTTTATTACGTAGTTGCACTTCCACTCTTTGTCCAACTTTAATTACAGTTTCAAATTCTTTTGGTATTGCATAAGTATAGTTTATAGGTAAAGCCAAAGGAATAATTACTTGTGCATATAGGGTTGTATTGTGTTTAAACAATTGCTGTGCTTGAGTTTCAAGTGGTGAAAGTTGTTTTATATTTTTAAAAGAAGAAATCAATTTATATTTATTATTTCAAAAATAGTAGTATTGCCTTTCAAATTTGAATGTATAAAATATGAGTAATATAACAACAAACGTTTTACACCCTTGGCATGGTGTATCTTATGGCAAAAATGCACCAAGAACTGTAAATGCAATTATTGAAATTCCACACGGAAGTAGATGCAAATATGAAATTGATAAAGAAAGTGGGTTGTTAAAGCTTGATAGGGTGTTATACTCTTCTTTTTATTATCCAGTAAACTATGGTTTTATTCCTCAAACTTATGGTGGAGATAAAGATCCATTAGACATTTTGGTAATAACATCTTTACCAGTACAAGCTTTAACTTTAATGGAAGCCAAAGTAATTGGTGTAATGCAAATGGTAGATAGTGGCGATGCTGATGATAAAATTATTGCAGTTGCAGCCAATGACCCAAGTGTTAATTATTACAACAATATAGAAGAATTGCCCAAGCATTTTTTTGATGAATTACGCCATTTTTTTGAAGAATATAAACACCTTGAAAATAAAACTGTAGCTGTTGAAGAATTCAAAGACAAAGCTACTGCTTTAAATATTATTCAAGAGGCAATGGATTTTTATAAGGAAACATTTCTAATGAAGTAAGTAACTGTTGTTTTTTATGCTGTTTATATACCCTTATCATTTGCAATACCACACTTAAAATAATTAACAGCATTCCCCAATAAAAAGTGCTGCTCAAATCTTTTTGTTCGTTATAAAAAATAAAGGCAAGTGCCACACCATATACAGGCTCAAGATTAAGTGTTAAGTTTTGTGTAAAGGCAGTTACTTTTTTAAGTGCTTGTAAGCTTAACCACATAGCAACTATTGTACACACCCAACTTAAAACAAGCAATCCAACGATATCTTTCAACGTAGGTAATAAAGATGTTGATGGAAAATATTTAAGGTAAAATGGCATTATAATACTTAGGAAAATAATACCCCCCAGTAGCTGATAAAACATTACAGCTTCGGTACTTGCAATGGCTACATTTTTTTTATTATAACAAGAAAATAAAGCACTAAAAAATGCAGAAATTAATCCAATAATAATTCCTGTTCTATATCTATTATCAAAATGAAAAACCAATGCAATGCCTACAACACCAAGCAGACTAAGCATTGCCGAGGTTATACTAAATTTTGTTTTGGTAATAATTGGTTCTAGTATAGCTGTAAAAAAAGAAATGGTTGATAAACAAATAAGCCCAACTGAAACATTTGAATATTTAATGCTGCCATAAAAAAACACCCAATGCAACCCTATAATGCAACCATTAAGCATTAGTTTTTTTGCATTTTGTTTTTCAATGTTTAAACTGCTTTTTGTAAAGTATAAGAATAAAGTAAAAGAAGAGAGTGTAATTAATAATCTATACCAAACCAATAAGCCTTCGTTCAACTCTATAAACTTACCCAAAATGCCAGTAAAGCCCCAAATAAATACAGCTATGTGAAGTTTAATTAAAGCAGATTTCAAGAGTTGGAATTTGTTCTTTAAGTATTAGGCTTTTTAAAGTTATAAAAAACCTATGCATTTGCAATCTGCGAGTTGGCTTTTACTTTTTTGCCATAGTTATGAAATAAACTTTGCCATTGAATTTTAAGCACACCCCATACACCTTCTTTAATAATACCTTTACTCATTTTGCTTACGCCAATTTTTCTATCAATAAAAGTAATAGGTACTTCTACAATTTTAAAACCTAGTTTCCAACTGGCAAATTTCATTTCTATTTGAAATGCATAACCCACAAACATTATAGCATCTAGGTTAATGGTTTCAAGCACTTTTCGTTTATAACATACGAAACCAGCAGTAGGGTCGTTTACAGGCATCCAAGTAAGTAAGCGTGTGTACATAGAACCACCACGAGAGTAAAGTTGTCTATCCCAGGGCCAGTTTTCTGTTTTTCCACCTGGCACATATCTGCTGCCTACAGCCACATCGCCACAATCATCTTTACAAGCTTTGTATAGTCTTTCTAAATCATTTGGATTATGAGAAAAATCGGCATCCATTTCAAAAATAAAATTATAGCTGCGTGCAATACACCATTTAAAACCGTGTATATAAGCAGTACCCAAACCCAATTTACCAGTGCGTTCTTCAATAAAAAGTTGAGCAGGATATTTAATCATTAAGTCCTTTACAATTTGTGCAGTACCATCGGGCGAGCCATCATCTATTACCAATACGTGATACCCCAAATTAAGATTCATTACAGCAGTAATTATTGCTGTAATATTTTCTTTTTCATTGTAGGTAGGTATAATGACAATCTTTTCCATTCGTGGTAAAAGTAAAGAGAAAACGCAATTTCAGGCTTTTTGAAATCTAAATAGTTTGTTAAAAATTATAAAATTCTATTTTTTAACTGTATAATAATCTAGCATAGTGTTGTAAACTTTCTCTTTTAAGGCAGCTGCACTTTGGTTGTTTACTGGTATTGCAGGCAAAAAGTGCATTTCTAGTTTATGTGGCAATAAGTAAAATAATTTATTATTAGGCATTGCTTTATTGGTGTTAAAAATAAGTGTTGGGATGATACTTACTTGTGTCTCTGCTGCTAGTTTAAACGCACCATCGTAAAAAGATTTCAATGGTTCTTTAGTTCTGTTTCTTGTACCTTCTGGATAAATGCACATATGTATCTTGTGTTTCAATACATCCTTCATTTCATAAAAACTTTCTCTACGACTTTTTTCATTTTTTCTATCAACAAGCACTGCCCCTTTGGCGTAAAAAAGCCCAAATAATGGCACTTTAGTGAATGAACTTTTGGCTATGGTTTTATTGCCACTGGGTATAAAAGGGCAGGAGATGGGGATATCTAAAAGTGTGTTATGATTAATAGTAATGATATAAGTTTCTCCTTTTTTAAAATTAGCAGTACCCACAATTCTAATAGGACAACCCACAAGCACAAGCCACACACGCATCCATATTTTAGAAATATAAATAAATACCGATTGGCTTTTTTGCTTATCTCTTAATAAATATGATAAGAAAAGTAACCACAAAACTTACCATACCCCATAATGCCCAAACCCTTGCAAATATTGAAATGAATGTGTTTTTAATACTCAATGTAATGTTATTTAAAATTCAAACATAAAGAAAACTTTGTGTATAGGGTATAAAATACAATCGGCGTGTATTATACAGGCCGATTGTGGTGTAGTATATCAACAAAACAAAACAGCCTTGAAACATTTATATTTCAAGGCTGTTTTACTACTATTATCTATTAACTATCATCTACCGCTCATTGCAATACTTTCGGTAAGCATAGTGTTAAATTCTTTTGCAGCTTGCAATTCTTCAATACTTAAATTCATTCTATATTGCCAGTAATGTTTAGGGTTGGCTGGCACATTAATTCTTTCGTCATTTGGGTTTTCTCTTCTTAAAGAGTCATCCATACCTAGCAGGTCTTGTAATTGAAATATAGCCCACATTGCAGGGCTGTATAGGTGTTGCACTACTATGGCTTTATTAATCCATCCCTCGCAGTAGTAAGGTGCATTGCCCCATTGTCCTAGTTCATTATTATAAAAAGATTGAATACCATCTTTATCCTCTTCCCACCATCCACGAATAGTGCTCATATCGTGTGTACTTGGTGTAACCACACTTAAATATGGTGCATCGTTGGGGTGAAAGAATTTGCGAGTGCTATCCTTTGGCATTCTTTGTATTTCAAGACTTAGTAAGCCCAATTGTTTCATAGCATCTGGCACGCAAGCAGGCACTAGTCCAAGATCTTCGCCACAAATTAGCATATTGGTTACTCTACGCAATGCAGGTAGCTTTTGCATAGCTTCTTTCATCCAAAAATCATCCTGGCGTTTAAAGAAATAATCAACATACAATTCTTTTAACTGGTGTTGTGTGTTATAATCTAAGTTTTGAAAAGATGATGTGCTTTCTATACCAAATCTAAAATGGAATTGTTGTCCATTGCTTTCTGGTATTTCAAATAAAATAATATTTGAAATAAGATTATATAAACCGATTTTTATTTTATTGTTAGTGTCGTTTTCTTCAATTGTTGCAAAATGTTTTTCTACTTCGCGTTGTGTGGTAAAACCATTGCGTAAACTATAAAAACCAAATCCATCATAATCTACAAAATGCTCTTTTACATAATCACTGTCATAGCCAAATTGTTCCCATAAAATATGTTCGTTAATAAATGGTTTGGTATAACGGTGGTGTGTAAAATCAATAGCACGAGCAAATAATTCGTTAATATGAACTGGGATTGCAGGAACAAAATGTCCCATAATACCTTCTACAGCGTGCATTGGAATACTCCATATTCTAAAGAAACCTAAAATATGATCAATTCTAAATGCATCAAAATAATAACTCATTTGCTCAAAACGTTTACGCCACCAAGCAAATCCATCTTGTTGCATTGCTTGCCAATTGTAAGTAGGAAAGCCCCAGTTTTGTCCTTTAACAGCAAAGTCATCTGGTGGTGCACCAGCTTGTACATCCATATTATATAAATGTGGCTCTTGCCAAGCATCTGCACCATATCTGTAAATGCCAATAGGTATATCTCCCTTGACAATTATACCTTTAGAATGGGCATATTGTGTTGCATCTAGCAATTGCAAATGCAAATGATATTGAATAAAATACTGAAAAGCAATATCGTTGTAAGCAGCACTTTTTTCGTTGGTTAATTCTGCTATATCTTTTTCGTGATAATGACGATAGGCAGGCCAGTTGTTGTAATTAGCAGTTTTGTATTCATCTCTTAAATAACAAAAAACAGAATAGGGTACTAGCCAATGTTTATTGTTATTAAAAAACTCTTTAAATGTAGCACTAGCAAATGTTTTAGCACTTTGTAGTGGGAATATTTTTTTAAGATAAGTTAGTTTTACTTTTAATACTTCCTCATAATCAACAGCATCTTTTGCATTTAATGCAATTTGTTTATCATCTAGTTTTCTTAATAGATAATCGTTTACAGTATCGGTCGCTTGTTGTAAGTTTATGTAAATAGGATGCAATGCAAATGCAGATATTGCTGCATAAGGATAACTATCTTGCCAAGTGTGTGTCGCTGTAGTATCGTTGATAGGTAAAATTTGTATCAACTTTAAACCAATGCTGTGGCTCCAATCTGCAAGATTTTTTATGTCTGTAAATTCTCCAACACCAAAACTGTTTTTTGTTTTTAAACTAAATACAGGAATGGCAACACCAGCACCACGCCAATTATGTTGTGGTAAATTGGCAAACGCATCGTTTACAATAGTTTGTTTGTTGGGTTCAATGGCATCATAAACTACTCTGTTATCCCCATCTTCAAATCTTACAAACTTGTTATTTACGGTATCGTAAACACCATATTTATATGCAATAGGAAAATGTTCTTTACTTAAATCAATGTATGCTTTATATTGTTGTGTATTGGGTAAAAGCTCCATTAATATTGGGTTTTCTGTGTCCCAATTACTTAGTTTTTTGCAACTACCAACTAGGCAAAGTGTTTGTTCTTGTGCAAGTATTGGTGTTTTGGTTTGAAAACAATGTGTGTATTTTTTAGCAGTGCTTGTTTTATTGCTTGCATTAGGTTGTAATAATACATTTTGAAAAGGCACAGTGTAAAATGTATTTTGAGCAAAGCCAGTATAATTCCAACCATCAATAAGCAATAAATCTTTGGCTTGGGTTGTAGTTGCATTAATTACTTTATCTGTGCCGCAATCGAACTGAATATTGCCGTCATTATTTTTTAAAATGTAATTATATACAAAAGGCTCAGTTGTTTTTTCTAATTCAATAGTGGCATACCAATACTCGGTGTTAAAATATTGCATTGGTAATGCTTTAGTTACATCTGCATTACCCAATAATGGGTGATTGCCAGTTACCAATAATTCTTGTCCATAGCTTGTGCTGTATCTTAATTGAAAAGTTACTGTTATTGTTTCAACTGTTGTGGGTGGTGTAGTTGTTTTTATAGACACTACAGCTTTTTTTACTGCTGTCTTTTTAGGTGCAGGCTTTACAGCCTTAGTTGCAGGGACAACTTCTTTTGCTTTTTTAGTAGTAACCTTAGTTGCTATAATTTTAGTAGGTATTGCTTCTTTATTATCAATAATTACTTCTACTTTGGGTACAGTAGCTTTTTTTGTTACAGCTTTTGTGGGCTTGGCTACCACTACTTCTTTTACATCATTTTGTTTTACTGCAACTTTTTTAGCATCCTTTTTGGGTACTGCTTTTTTAGCTTTAGTTATATTAACATTTTCCACTTGAGCCATAGTTTTGGTGTTTGTTATTATTGTGAGGTGCAAAATAAGGAATTAATGTGTAAATACAACACAACAAAATAGGGTTATCCACAGTTTTTTGAAATATTTTCTTCACAAAAACAGCATTGTTTGTTTTATAATTTTATGCAAATGACAACAAATGGTTTTAAGTAAAAAAAAATACTGTTTCGTTTGCATTTATTTGCAAAATTCAACAAGTGCTTTCCCCTACTTTTGCAAATAATTTAAACGTTATGGCAGTATTAGTTAATAAAGATTCTAAAGTAATTGTTCAAGGTTTCACTGGAACCGAAGGAACTTTTCATGCAACGCAAATGATTGAGTATGGAACGCAGGTTGTAGGTGGTGTTACACCAAATAAAGGTGGTACAACGCATCTTGATCGTCCTGTATTTAACACAGTTGCTGATGCAGTTAAAGCAACAGGAGCAGATGTAAGTATCATATTTGTGCCACCTGCATTTGCTGCAGATGCTATTATGGAAGCTGCTGAAGCAGGAATTGCTTTAGTAGTTTGTATTACAGAAGGTATTCCTGTACAGGATATGGTAAAAGCCAAAAACTATTTGCTAGGAACTAGTACTAGACTAATTGGTCCTAATTGTCCAGGCGTAATTACTAGCGAAGAAGCTAAAGTGGGCATTATGCCAGGTTTTATATTTAAAAAAGGCAGAATTGGTATTGTAAGTAAAAGTGGTACTTTAACTTATGAAGCTGCTGACCAAGTTGTAAAAGCTGGTTTAGGAGTAAGCACTGCAATTGGTATTGGTGGCGACCCAATTATTGGCACACCTACAGTTGAAGCTGTAAAATTGTTAATGAATGATCCTGAAACTGATGGTATTATTATGATTGGCGAAATTGGTGGTAGTATGGAAGCTGATGCAGCATATTGGATTAAAGATAATAAAACAAAACCTGTTGTAGGCTTTATTGCTGGTCAAACTGCTCCTCCAGGACGTAGAATGGGGCATGCAGGTGCAATTATTGGTGGTGCAGATGATACTGCTGCTGCTAAAATGAAAATTATGGCTGAATGTGGCATTCACGTTGTAGATAGCCCAGCAGATATTGGTAAAACAATGGCTGAAGCATTAAAAAAATAAATTTAATTGTGATTGATAATAAAAGGGGCAACTTTGGTTGTCTCTTTTTTTATTTGCAGAAATATGAAAATTGTTTTAATGAGTGTTGGTAAGCCACACGATACAAATCTTAAAGATGCTATTGATGATTTTACCAACAGAATAAAAAAATATTTTACTGTAGAATGGCAAATTATAGCTGCACCAAAAAATGCTGCTGTATTAAGCGAAGCTGATTTGAAAAAAGCAGAAGCAATACTTATTCAAAATCAATTACAAAAAGATGATTATTTGATGTTGATGGATGAAAGAGGTAAACAATTTTCATCGCCCGAGTTGGCATTATTCATTCAACAAAGAGCCAATGAAAGTTGTAAAAAAATTGTGTTTTTAATTGGTGGTGCTTTTGGGGCAGATGAAAGCATCAGTAAAAGAGCAAACCATATTTGTAGTTTTTCTAAAATGGTATTTCCACATCAAATTTTTAGGTTAATGCTAGCCGAGCAGATTTACAGAGCTTGTTCTATTTTGCGTAACGAAAAATACCATCATATATAAACTTTAATTTTAAATTATTTATTTAATCTATGTTATCTAATTATCAGCATACTGTAACAGAGCGTTTTTTGAGTTATGTAAAAATTGATACACAAAGTAACGCTTTAAGCAATACTCATCCATCTACAGAAAAGCAAAAAGATTTATCACGTATACTTGCAAAAGAGTTGCTTGAAATTGGATTAGAAGATGCAGAAGCAGATGAGTTTGGCTATGTGTATGCTACTATTCCTTCAAACACATCAAAACAAGTTCCTACAGTTTGTTTTTGCAGCCATATAGATACAACAAGTGATTGTAGTGGTGAAAATGTTAAGCCTATCTTGCATCAAAATTATCAAGGACAGGATATTATTTTGCCAGATGATATTACTCAAATTATTAGTCCATTGAAATATCCTTATTTAAATAATTTTATTGGTAAGGATATTATTACAGCGAGTGGATTAACATTGCTTGGTGGCGATGATAAAAGTGGTGTTGCTGTTATTATGGATTTAGCAAATTACCTAACTAAACATCCAGAAGTAAAACATGGCACTTTAAAAATTTTATTTACGCCAGATGAAGAAATTGGAATGGGTACTGCCAAACTTGATATGAAAAAATTAAATGCAGATTTTGGATATACCCTTGATAGTGGAGAATTGGGCTGCTTTGAAGATGAAACTTTTAGTGCAGATGCTGTAACCATTACTATTACTGGTGTTTCTACACATCCTGGTGCTGCAAAAGGTGTGATGATAAACGCAGTAAAAGTTATTGCAGATATAGTTGCAGCTTTGCCAAAAGATACTTGGAGTCCAGAAACAACTGAAAAAAGAGAAGGCTTTGTGCATCCATTAAGGATAGATGGTATTGCAGAAAAAGCTAGTATAGATTTTATTATAAGAAGTTTTGAAACAAGTGAATTAGCAAAGTATGAAGAACGTTTGAAAGCAATTGCAGAAAAAGTAATTGCTGATTACCCTAATGCTGTGATGAACTTTGAAGTAAAGGAACAATACCGCAATATGAAAGAAATTTTAGACCAGCACCCACAAGTTGTAACCAATGCTATAACTGCTTTTGAAAGAGTAGGCTTAAAAGTTATTAAAGAACCGATACGTGGCGGAACAGATGGGAGCAGATTAAGTTTTATGGGTTTGCCTTGTCCCAATATTTTTACAGGTATGCAAGCTATACATAGTAAGTATGAATGGATTGGCATTAGTGATATGGAAAAATCTGTTGAAACTTTGGTTGAGCTTGTTAAAGTGTGGGAAGAAAAGAGTAATTAGTATTTTTTGAAGAAATATAAAAAAGGAGTTGAATTTTCAACTCCTTTTTTATTGTATTAATTAGTTTAAATTATTTAATTAAACCAGCAAAATATTTTACTGTTCTTACTAATTGGCTTACATAGCTCATTTCATTATCATACCAACTTACAACTTTTACAAGTTGATTATCACCAACTGTAATTACCTTAGTTTGTGTGGCATCAAACAATGAACCATAGTGAATGCCAATAATATCAGTGCTTACAATTTCGTCTTCGGTATAGCCAAAGCTTTCATTGCTTGCAGTTTTCATTGCAGCATTTACTTCTTCAATAGTTGTTTTTTTAGCACACATAGCAACTAGTTCTGTTACACTTCCTGTAATAGTTGGCACACGTTGAGCACCACCGTCCAATTTACCTTTTAACTCAGGTAAAACTAAACCAATTGCTTTTGCAGCACCTGTACTATTTGGAACAATGTTAGCAGCAGCAGCTCTAGCTCTACGTAAATCTCCTTTTGGATGTGGGGCATCCAATGTATTCTGATCATTCGTATAAGCATGTATGGTAGTCATACTGCCTGCTAAAATAGTAAAATTATCGTTTAATGTTTTAGCAACTGGAGCTAGGCAGTTAGTAGTACAACTTGCACAACTAATAATAGTTTCACTTCCATCTAAAATGCTATGATTAACATTGAATACAACTGTTTTTAAATCACCAGTTGCAGGAGCAGAAATGACAACTCTTTTTGCACCAGCAGTTATATGAGCTTTTGCTTTTTCAGCATCTGTAAAAAAACCTGTGCTTTCAATTACAACATCCACATTGTGATTTCCCCAAGGGATTTGTGAAGGATCTTTTTGAGCATAAATTTTAACTTCGTGTCCATTAACTACTATTGAGTTTTCTGTTGCAGTTACAGTTTCGTTAAAACGTCCTTGTGCACTATCATATTTCAATAAGTGAGCAAGTACAGCTGGGCTAGTAAGATCATTTATAGCAACAATATCAATGCCTTCCATATTGTGTATTTGACGAAAAACTAATCTTCCAATTCTACCAAAACCGTTAATGGCAACTTTTACATTATTCATATTTATTAAGTTTAGGCAGCGAAAATAATGTTTTGCAAATATTGTTTAGCTATAAAATATGTAGTTGGCAAAAAATAATTCTTATTTGTTAGTTTCTTTAGGTTATGCAAATAAAAAAGCGACTCAAATGAGTCGCTTTTTTATTATCTAAAAATTCTAAATTATTTTTTACCACTTAAGTGTTGTGCAGGAGCTGGAACTGTATTTGGTCCATCTTCTGTTGTGCCTTGTAAGTCAATAGTATTTCCATCACCAGAAACACCAGCATCATAAGCAAATATGAATCTGCTTTCACTAATACTTTGTTTTTCTACTAAGTATTTAATGATTGAAGCAACTCTATCATAAGCTTTTTGTTGAGATGCTTTATTAGCTTCAGGATGACCGATAACTTTAACTTTACAAGTTGGTGTATTTTTCATTTGTGTAGCAACAGCGTCTAATAATCTCATATTATCTCTGCTTAAGCTAGAGCCTGAACCAAATACAATACTTGGCAAATTATCTAAACCACAATTTCCACCACCTTTTACTACTAAAGTACCGTTTTT
Source organism: Bacteroidota bacterium (assembly GCA_026391115.1). Classification (GTDB taxonomy): domain Bacteria; phylum Bacteroidota; class Bacteroidia; order Chitinophagales; family Chitinophagaceae; genus CAIVPM01. Next base: position 12,080 of record JAPLER010000157.1, read on the forward strand.
AATACTGTCTATTGTTCTTTGTAAGATTTCAGTTTGCTCTCTTACGGTTTTGCAACAAGTACTTTCTGGGCATTGACCAACACCATCTGCATTAGCAGGGAAACATTCTTGACGAGTTAATAATTCTTTATCTTTATAATCAGGAATACCATCACCATCACTATCAATAGCTCTACCATGACTATCAACTGCAACACCTGCAGGAGTGTTTGGCTCTTGGTCAAATTGATCAGTTACACCGTCACCATCAGCATCATCCAATTTAACTTTCAACTTGTTTTTCAAGTGTTGAGGATTGTTTAACTCATTATAAACATAATTATTTGGATTAATCCACCATAATGGTTGTACTCTTTTATCTTTTTTACCAATATTGTAATTTAATCTAACACTTGTAAACCAATAAGCATCAAATGCATTACTAAATTGAGAAGAGAAGCCATCCAAATAGTCGTAATTTGTTAGGCTATTTTTTGTTTCTAAACCTAAGTTAAATCGATCGCTAAATTTATAAGCAATACCACCACCTGCGTTAAAACAAGGAACAATAGCTTTCTTACCACGACCTTGTGCATCTTTATCGCCAATGTTACCTATAGTATTGAAAGTAGGGTAATTATACCAGTTTACATAGTTGCCATTTGCTAAATAATCTTTCTTTACTTGATTAATTAATACACCAAAACCTGCTAACAAATAAACATTAAATTTAGGATTTCCTCTGTAACTTCTAATGGTGTTTAAAGAACCTATAATATCAACACCTAATCCCCAAGATCTTGTTTTAAAAGCAACAGCTTCTGTGAAACCACCTGCAGTAATAGGTGCATCTGGTGCTCCTTTTGTATTGTAAAAAGATGCGTAGGGTCTTAAAGAAAAGATGTGGCTTAATGACTTTCTTGCTGTTAGCGTGTAGCCAAATCCAGGGGCATTTCTTAAATCTCCACTCATTGTAGATACTCCTACTCCTAGACCAATTTCCCACATATCTCTTGGACGAGCAGGGTAGATAGACGAGTTAGTTGCAAACTCATTAAAAGCTTGTGCATTTTTCTTAGCAACTACAGCACTGTTGTTCCAATACTTTGCAGTATCACCATTTTGTGCGAAAGCAGTTGTGCTAAACATTGCAAACGCAATTGCAAAAAGTGTAGCGGTTTTTTTTGTAAACATATTCATTGTGTTAAAATTGATTATACAGTTATTCTAATTTATAGTTGCAAAGGTGCATTTTATTTGTTAGAATACAAAAATTTTTTTAATTGGTTATATTAAGTTAATAATTCAATATTTTTTTAGTATTTACGTTATATATAAAAACCTTTTGTATATACAACGATTTTGACTATTATTTGTGCAATAACATTATTTATTTTTTTTGCAAAAAAGCCTATTTGGAAAGCTCTTCCATTGGCAGACAAAGTAAGCTACAAGGAAAGTTTTTTTTATTGGTTTACTGCATCAGATTTGATGCATCCAAAATACAAGCCTTTTAGATGGGCAATTGTATTAAATAATGTCTTAAATATAATAATGGCAATAGTTTGTATATTGTTAGTAATTTGGTTCGCAATAAAATTTTTAACATTTATTTCCTAGAATAATACAAGAATTGTTCAAAAGAAAATTAAATAAAAAAAGCTAACCAATTGGTTAGCTTTTTTTATTACTTTAAAATTGTTATTGTACCACTAAGAATTCCTCTAGCTGTTTTTGTGTTAATGATGTAATAGTATGTTCCAATTGCTAGACTAGTGCCATTGTATGTTCCATCCCAGGGTTTGCTGTAGCCAACTTTAGATTGATAAACAATTTTACCATACCTATCAAAAACAGTAACAATACTGCCAGGATAGCTTTCTAAGTGTGTTATTTCCCATTTATCATTTATGTTATCGCCATTGGGAGAAAAAGCATTTGGAATTACAGGTGCTTTTAATACTAAAACTTTTACTATATCGCTCACACTACACATATCATTACTTGTTAGTGTCAGCTTGTAACTTAAATCATCATTTGGAAATACTTGTGCCAATAAAACTGTATCATCAAGCATATACTTATTAATACTTGAAGGAACGGTTTGCCAATAATAGCTTAGGTTTTGACCAAAATAGTAAGTTGGTTTTATGGTTAAAAGACCACCCTGTAAAAAAGTAAGTTGTGTTGGCAAATCCAGAATAGGATAGGGGTTGATAATAACATTGGCATAAGCAGTATCACTAATACAGCCTTGTACATTACTAATGTGTAAAGCTACTTTGTAAGTGCCACTATCATTGAATTGATAAAATGGATTTTGTTGATTAGACATATCTAATCCACCAAAATTCCAAAACCATTTTTCTATAGCACTAGTCTTGCCATTACTTTTATCTGTAAAGTACATTGTATCATAAATACAAATGCTTGTATCTGGTTTAATTGAAAAAGCAGCTTTGGGTTGTGGTAAAATTCTTGTGAGCTGTTTTTCAGTAGAATCAACACAACCATTATTACTTGTAACAATCAATTTTACAAAAGGAGAGTCTAATAAAGAATAGTAGTGTGTTGGATTCGCGAGTGTTGATGTTGTTGAATTGTTCTTATCTCCAAAACTCCATAAATATGTAAATGGTTGAGAATTGTCAGCAATGGTTGTAGTATCTTTAAACGCAGCTTTGCCAATTGGTAAACACACCACTTTTGGCATTATAAAATTCACCTTTGGTAGCGGATTTATTTTTATTGTTTTGATGATTAAAGCTTTACAACCACTATCTGTGGTTACTTTCAATACAGCCTTGAAAGTATTTGAAGCAGAATATATGTATGAAAACGAATTGCTATTAAACTTTTCAATGCTATCGTTATTGCTAAAATTCCATTTCCAAGAAATGATAGTGCCATCGGTGGTAGAAGAGCTATCTATAAAGCTAATGTTATTTTTCTCACACAAAGGCGAGCTCAAACCAAATTTTGCAATTGGAGATTTTATTATTTTTATAGTTTGTCTTGCACTATCAATGCATGCAAAACCATTTGAAGTAAATGTGTATTTAATAGAACTGCTATCTCCTGTAACTAATACAGGATTAAACAAACCACTTGAAGTATTTGTAATGCCTATGCCTGTGAATGTTGTTGTGCCTGATACACCTCCAATTTCAGAAGCTTCATTTATTATTCTACTTGCAGCATCTTTGCAAATACTTTTTACAGGTAAAAATTGCACTTTAGGACTTTGATGTAAAGTAATAGCAACTGTTTTTTCGCTAACACAACTTACGCCGCTATACGCATACATTTTGGCATAAACTATCTTGATAAAAGGTTGCTGAAAATTGTTATAAATAGTACTGTATATTTTATTTTTTTGTGGACTGTTATCAATTGTTTTGTGTAGCAAATTATTAGCAGTATCCCAATAAACTTCAATCTTTGTAATATTCCCAAAATCTACAGTTGAAGTGTTTTGAATGCGAACACTATCATTGCTACAAAGACTTGCATTATTCAATACTGTAAAATTTGCTTTTGTTGTAGAACCGTTTACAGTAAAGCTTTTTGTTGAACTGTCTTTACATTGATACAAGCTGCTCACAACTAATTTTACTGAATAATAACCTGTGTCACTATAGCTATGTGTTGGACTTTGAAGTGTTGATGTATTTGGATTGGTAACACTTGCATTTTTATCACCAAAATTCCAAGAATAATTCAAATTTGTACCATCTGAAATTTTACTGCTATCTATAAAATTGGCTATCGCATCATCTAAACAAATATCAGGTAACGAAAAACCTACTGTTGGATTTGGTCTTATCCAAATATCTCTTGTGTAAGTGTTTCCTTTGCAGCCATTGGTATTTTCTGTTGTTAATATAATTGTTTTTTTGCCTAAAGCAGCAAATGAAATGGTTAAATTATTATTGCTTGTCAACGTATCTTTTCTACCATCTCCATAATCCCAATACCATTTTGAAATAATGCCAGATGAAGGAACATACGACGAGTCCAATATCGTTATTATACTATTTGCACAATAATTGGTATCTACATAAAATTTAGAAATGGGCAATAAGTTAAAAGTAACAGTTTTTATAGTGTCTGCCAAGCAACCAATATCTGTAATAATACTATATTTTACAGAATATGTGCCGCCAGCATTATATGTTTTTGTTGGATTTTTTATGCTGTCTTTGGTACCATCGCCAAAGTCCCAAAGATATTTATTGATAGTACCACCATCTATAGTAGAGTTGTCTAAAAAACTAGTTGTGGGTGTATTGGTACAGCCTGTTGTAGTAATATTAAAATCAGCTCTAGGAGCTTTAAAAACTTTCACATCGTAGCTAATCTCTTGGTCTCCACCACAGCCATCACTTGTAGGATTATTAACCAATACTTTAATAGAATAAGTGCCAGGTTGTGTGTATTTGTAAAAACCACTAAGCTTATAGACATATAATGTCTTACCATCTTTAACAAAACTACTGTCAAAAACTGGGTTGTTATTATTTACGTTTGTATTTGGAGTTAAGGCTGTTGAATTTCCAAAATCCCAATTTAGTTTTAATGGTTGGTAAGGCAGCGTAATAGAAAATTTAAAATCTGTTCCAACACAAGTTGCTGGATAACTAGCAGTTGCATTTGGGTTTTGTAACCTTATATATTGATACAAATCTAAGACATTGGTGCCTCCATTATAACCATAACTTTCAACACGACCAGTGCCATAAACTATTGCACTAAACCCAGTATCTGCAATAACATTATGCACAGGATTTGTGGCAGAAGAAGTAGTTACGTCTTCCTGCAAATAAGAATAACTTGTTGCAGGTATATCAATAAAAGTTCCTTTTGGAGCCGCTCCATCAATTTTTACAGTGGATTTATGATTTTTATCTATAATAATATTTACGTAATGATTTTCAACGTTAGTTATTCCACTAAATCCTGTAAATGAGTTTTGATGTGCCGAAAAAAAAGTAATGTCTTTTAAAGTTTGTTCAATCGGATTTAAAACAACCATTTCTGGATCTGCGTGACAAGATTTGTTATTAGAACTTGTAGTACAACCCGATTTGCAGTTCATTGATGTCATAAATTGCACTACAGAAATGGGTTGGTTTGCATCTATGTAAATTGGATTACCGGTTTTAAAAAAGTAAAATTTATGAGTAGCATCGTAATTGCTTGATGTGAGGTTTTGAGTAGAGCCATTTTCTGTAACATTAATAACAGTTGCTGGGTCTCTTACATATATTCTAAAAATATCTTCAGTTCTATAGATAAAAGGAGCAGTGATAAATTTTTTGCCCCAACTTCTTACAGGAAAAAGTTCCTGATATAAATTATCACCACCACTTGCATTATTACAATCAAATGCACTCCAAGTTGTACCTGCAAAAACTGCTATTGGTTTACAACTATTTGTTGTTGTTGAAATTGATTTTACAACAGTGCCTGATATATCTAATGCTGCATCACCTTGAAACTGATAACAGTCGCCTGCATTTGCAAGTGTGATTTGATAAGTTTGCCCAGCAATTTTACCATTTCCACCATTAATTGTTGGCGTAAACTCAACTGTTGTATTAGCTTGTGTTGCAACAACAGCAAATTCTCCAATATTTGGAGGATTAGTACCACCACTAGTTCCATNCTAGTTCCATCACTTCGAATACTAGGCACTATATATTCTGTACCTAAAACTGGTGTAGGTAATACTAGAGTTGCAGCACTTCTTGCACTTTTAATAATATGGGCATAAACAACCACAGCAACATTTGATGTAACTTTTATCGCAGCATTTAATTTTATACCATCTGCTTGATTTAAATAAACACTTGTATTGCTTCCATCAGGCGTTCCAATGCTTCCATCTCCTAGAATTTTCTTGGTAACTTGTTTTGCAACTACTGTAAATGGTATACTGTTAGTACCAACTTGTATGTTTCCTGTAGCGTTTTGGTCACTTGTAATATATATTGCCATTACAGACTGTGTACCATCAATATGAGCTGGGTATGCAATCCAAAATTCTTTGCCTTTATTAGAATAATCTTGTGAGAAACTATTTTTAAAGCTGAAGAATAGTATTAGTAAAAAATAAATTTTTTTCATTCAAAAAAATAAGGCTGCAATTTAAGTAGTAATGACTATGATTGTAGGGCTGTGTTTAATTTCTATGATATTTTAATTAGATTGTTTGCTTGAGGGCCTGTGCAAAAAAGTAAATCTATAATACTTAAATTTTCAATAAAACCATTTCTATCTTCAAAAACCTGAGGGTAGGTGATGTTGTGTTGAAACTGATTTTCCTGAAAATACTTTTTGCTCCCTATAATATTTTCTTTAGAATTATTTACGTCATCTAGCAAATTAAAATCAATCTTAACTTTTAATAATTTGATTAGCTGTTCAAATATGTGCAAGTTAAGGTCAACTAAATATTCGAATTTTTGTTGAAATAAATTTTCAACAAAAAAACAATAATGTTCAAAATATGGAGCATTGCCATAACAGCTTAAAATAGCTTTTTTGTGTTGTTGTCTCCAAGGTTGGTCGTATGCAATTTTGACATTTTTATACACCGTCTTTTGATTGCGTCCTCCTAACAGGGGAGTGCTTAAAGTTATTAAACCATTTGCTCCTGTAATTACTGTTTTGTTACCAAACCAACCCTTTTGGTACAAACCATTATTATCAAATATAATGCTTTCATTTTTTAATAAAATATTAAAGTAATTTATATTTCCAAAGTATTGTAAATCAAAAACTTGATACATAATTATTATTTTTTACTATTATTCTATGTTTTTTAATGCAATATTGTTAATTTTCGATATTATTATTATTGAAAATATATTATTAAAATAATTTATATAATGTTTATTTACAAATAATTATATTAATATTTAAAACTATTTTTATTAGCTAATAATAGATTTAATTTTGTCACAACATAAACTCAATTATTTAGTACAAAATAGTAATTAATTGATAATTTTATATTAGTTAATAAAGGACCAAATGATATATTTATTATATGCTAATAAAAATTAAACAATATTTATATTTTTAATAATTTATTTGTAAAAATAGTATGACAAAAGGACTTGAAAAGTAATACATGTACTTAATAGAACTATTGCAAAAGCGTTAATAGTACTTGCAATAAACCAATTAAAAAACCTAAAACTGCACCTATTATTTCCACGAATCTAAATTCCTTGCTCATTATTGCATTTAAGATTTGCTCTAATTTATCGCTAGAAAATGATTCGACTTTTTCTTGAACAATTTTTTCTAAATCTAATTCTTGTTGTAAAGTGCTCATATAATTTTTCATCAATTCAGGAAACATTAATTCCAATTCTTGCATAAAAACAGTTTTTAATTGGGCAATAGTTTTGTCTCCAATAAACATACTTAGCATTGGCATTGTTGCAGCTAATTTATTTTTCAAAAAGTTTTCAATATGCTCGTCAACCACTGGCATTACTTTTTGTAAATTTTCTGGACTCGTAATTTTTGCTTCAATTTCTTCGAAAGAAATGAGTTCCTTGCTTACTAATTTGCCCAAGTGTTGAGCAAATATTTTTTGTCTTTTTGGGAAAATACCGTGAAAAGTGATACCTAAAATACGCTTAGGTTCTTTTGGATGAAATAACATTTTAATTGCTATCCAGTTGGTAAACCAGCCAATAAATGCTGATATAAATGGAATTAAATACAGCCATTTGTTCATAAGATAAATTAATACTAAATTGATGAAAAGAAAATAGAGAAGGTATATCGGTAGAATTGGATTAAATGAAAATTCCTCTTATTAACTAATAAGAGGAATTTTAAGGGAGAGTAATGGGTCTCGAACCCACGACCTACAGTGCCACAAACTGTCGCTCTAACCTACTGAGCTATACCCTCCGTTTGGGGTGCAAATGTAGGGGAAACACTTTTAAACTTATCCATTTATAAGGCTGATTTTTTTGAATTTCTTAGAATAATGCTATTAAAAGTGGGCATTTCTTTCAAAATTTATAAATCTATTTAATCTTCAAACCTTAAAAACTGCAAACTAATATATTTGCAGCATTATGGCAACAGAGAATAATTTTCAGGCAATAATTGCCCACGCAAAGGAATATGGTTTTGTATTTCAATCTAGTGAAATATATGATGGACTTAGTGCAGTATATGACTACGGTCCTTGGGGTAGTGAATTGAAAAAAAATATCAGAGATTTTTGGTGGAAATCAATGACACAAATGAATGAAAATATTGTGGGTATTGACGCTGCTATTTTTATGCACCCAACTACTTGGAAGGCTAGTGGACATGTTGATAATTTTAGCGATCCAATGATTGATAATAAAGACAGTAAAAAGCGTTATAGAGTTGATCATTTAGTTGAAGCATTTGCAGACATTTTAAAAGGAAAAGGTAAAGCAGACGAAGCTGATGGATTGATTGCATCAATGGAGAAATTTCTAGCAGCCGATGATTTTGTTGGTTTAAAAAAAATGATTGATGAAAATAAAATTTCTTGTAGTGTAAGTGGCACTTGCAATTGGACAGAAATTCGTCAGTTTAACTTAATGTTTAAAACAGAATTTGGTGCAGTAGCTGCTGATAATTCTGATGATAATATGGTTTACCTAAGACCAGAAACTGCACAAGGAATTTTTGTAAACTTTTTAAATGTGCAAAAAACTGCACGTATGAAAGTGCCTTTTGGTATTGCACAAACTGGTAAAGCTTTTAGAAATGAGATTGTGGCAAGGCAATTTATTTTTAGAATGAGAGAGTTTGAACAAATGGAAATGCAATTTTTTGTACGTCCTGGTACAGAAGGAGAATGGTATAAAACGTGGAAAGAAGAACGTTTGAAATGGCATTTAAGTCTAGGGTTACCTGCTGAAAAATATCGTTATCACGACCATATAAAACTAGCACACTACGCCAAAGAAGCTTGTGATATTGAATTTGAGTTTCCAATAGGTTTTAAAGAAGTTGAAGGTATTCATAGCCGAAGCGATTTTGATTTAAAACAACACCAAGAATACAGCAAAAAGAAACAACAGTATTTTGATGCAGATATAGACCCAGCCACAGGAAAACCTTATGGCAACTATATTCCTTATGTTATTGAAACATCCATTGGATTGGATAGAATGTTTTTGTTGATACTGAGCAATTCGTATCAAGAGCAAACTTTAACTAAAGAAGATGGCTCAACAGATATAAGAACAGTATTGAATATTCCTGCAAAATTGGCTCCTAATAAATTAGCCATTTTGCCTTTGATGAAAAAAGAGGGGTTGACCGAAATAGGCAAGAAGCTTTTGGATGAATGTAAGTCCTCTTTCAAGTGTTTCTATGAAGATAAAGATGCTATTGGAAAACGATATAGAAGACAAGATGCCATTGGAACACCATTTTGTGTAACCATTGATTTTCAAACGCAAGAAGATAATACAGTAACTATTCGTTATAGAGATAGTATGACACAAGAAAGAATTCCAATGAGTGAAGTGAAGAATTTGGTGTTGAATGCAATAAATTAAACCTAAAAAAGGAGAAGTTAATAGCTTCTCCTTTTTTATTATGTATTCATTTTAATTAATGCAAACTCTTGTTTAAAACTATCGCTGCAATTTAAAATCATATCTAAAAAACTACTGCCATAAATAGAGTATAAGTAAGAAAAATTTTCTGTTCTCTCTTGTAGATTGTTGTTGTAAAACAAATCTTGTTTAATGTTAATTAATTGATTTTTCTGGTCAATAAATTTTCTCTTTTCGGCTTGTAACAACTTTTTTTCCAAAGTTTCAATTTTTTTTAAAGCCTTTACAGCAATAGCTTTGGTGTGTGTTGCTAAAGTTGTATCTACAAGCTTAACTTTTTGCTGTAAAGCTTCATAAAAACTTTCAGCAGTTTGTTTTTCAGTGGTTAGATTAATCTTCTGAGTCGTGTTTTGCTTAACCCAATTAGTAAAAAGCAATTCAGATTCAGCAAACAAATCTTCTACAGAAAGATTCATTTTATCTAGTTTCTGTTCTTGATTTTCTTTAAACAGCAGAAAGGAATTTCTTAAAAAAATTGGAGGGAAGTCAACATTGGCTTTACTAAATACATTTTTAAGTTGCAACCAGTAACTAATTTCTCCACCACCGCCAATAAAAGCAATATTGGGTAAAATAGTTTCTTGAAAAACAGGACGAAGAATAACATTGGCACTAAATCGCTCTGGATGCTGCTGCAATTCAGTTATAATTTCATTGTAAGAAAATTTTATATCTAATTTTTCTACAGTATAAATACCATTTTGTACTTCAATTCTTTCTCGTTTATCATCAATTAAATAAAATAAGTTTAGGTCTCTACCAGTCTGTTTTAATTTATAATGTTCATTAAAGGAGAATTCTATGCGGAAATTTCTGTTAGGCTTAATCCTTGCGTTGTTTATCCCGACGATGGCGACCGCTTCCGTTCAAACTCTCAGTAATAAAAACACGTACTCATGCAACGGAACGACCAAGGCGTTTGACTACACGTTCCCTATTATAGCGAGTACGGATATTCAAGTTTACACCGTTGACCCTGCCGGCACGATTGTCCAGAAAACGACGAATTTCTCGGTAAATACA
>JAPLER010000188.1 GCA_026391115.1 Bacteroidota bacterium
CCTTCTCGAAACACGCCATCCATAGTTTCTAAACGACTCCAGCTAATTTCGCTAATGTGCAACAAGCCTTCTTTTTTAGGTAAAAATTCAACGAATGCACCAAACTCTTTAACGCTTTTTACAACGCCATCATATTCTTTTCCAACTTCAGGAATTGCAGTAATTCCATTAATCCAATCAATAGCTTTTTGCATTCCTTCTTTTGCATTACTTAATATTGAAACTTCACCAGTGTTTCCTACTTCTTCAATAGTAATAGTGGCACCTGTTTCTCTTTGTATTTCTTGAATAATTTTTCCTCCTGGTCCAATTACAGCACCAATGAATTCTTTATCAATAATAATTTTAACCATTCTAGGTGTATGTGGCTTGTAGTCAGCATTGTGGGCAGGCATACACTCATACATTGCATCTAAAATATGTAAACGACCAGCTTTAGCTTGGTTCAACGCTTCACGCATTACATCCATACTTAAACCATCTACTTTGATATCCATTTGCACACCACAAATACCATCACGAGTACCTGTTACTTTAAAATCCATATCACCTAAATGATCTTCGTCTCCAAGTATGTCAGTAAGAATTGCATATTTACCATCAGCACGAGTAATTAAACCCATTGCAACACCACTAACGTGTTTTTTAATTGGCACACCAGCATCCATCAAAGCCAAACTACCAGCACAAACTGTAGCCATAGATGAAGAACCATTACTTTCTAAAATATCACTTACAATTCTTGTTGTGTAAGGAAAATCGCCTTTAGGCATCATAATTCTTAAAGAGCGTAAAGCCAGGTTTCCGTGGCCTACTTCTCTTCTACTTGTACCACGCATCATTTTAACTTCACCTGTTGAAAAAGGAGGGAAATTATAATGTAAAAAGAATTTTGAATATTCAGATTTAGCAGCAGTTTCAGTTAACAATTCATCTAATTTGCTACCTAAAGTTACTGTAGTTAAACTTTGTGTTTCACCACGAGTGAACAATGCAGAACCGTGTGGACTTGGTAATGGCTCTACTTCCATAGCTAAAGGACGAACAACATCTAATTGTCTACCATCTAATCTGATTCTATCATCTAAAATCATATCACGAACCACTTCCCATTGTAAATCTTCGTAATATTTTTTAGCAAATTTTTTGTCGCTATCTGTGGATTCTTCGCCTAAACTGGCAATTAATTCATCTTTCAAAGCACTGTAAGCATCGCTTCTATCGTGTTTTGCACTTGCACTTTTGCTGATTTGATAAATTCTATCTTTTGCAAAAGCAGCAACCTTATCTTTAATTTCTAAGTTTTCTTCTGGTTTTTTATAATCTCTTTTTGTAGTAACGCCTTTATTAGCTCTTAAAGTTTCTTGTGCTTTAATTTGAACACGAATAGCATCATGAGCAGCTTGTAAAGCTTCTACTAATTCTTCTTCGCTACATTCTTTTGCTTCTCCTTCCACCATCATCAAATTCTTTTCGGTAGCAGCAATAATAAACTCGTAAGTAGCATTTGCTAATTGAGAACGAGTTGGATTAATTACCAATTGTCCATCAATTTTAGCAACCCTAACTTCACTAATAATTTCTTTAATAGGGATATCAGATACTGCAATTGCAGCACTTGCAGCTAAACACGCCATTGCATCTGGCATAATTTCAGAATCGCTTGACACAAGTGTAATTAAAACCTGTACATCGCATAAATAATCCTCAGGAAATAAAGGACGTAAAGCTCTATCCACTAAACGACTTGTTAAAATTTCGTAGTCGTTTAATCTTGCTTCTCTTTTAAAGAAAGATCCTGGAACACGTCCAGCACTTGCAAATTTCTCTTGATAATCTACGCTTAAAGGAAAGAAGGATTGACCTTCTTTAGGATCTTTATTTGCAACAACTGTTGCTAAAATAATACAGTTGCCTTGGCGAACTGTAACAGCACCATCAGCTTGACGAGCCAATTTGCCTGTTTCTAAAATAACTTCACTACCATTTGGTAAAGTAAAAGTTGATTGTATTAGTTGTGATAACATTGTTTAATCTGAAATGTGATAATATGCTAATGTGCTAATTAAAGCCATTAAATTATCGGTTAATGAAACGTTGATTTTAAAGAAATATAATAGGAATAAAGCAAAAATTCCCAACACCTTGATAGAAGTTGGGAATAATATTAAAGTTGAAGTTATAAAAAAAGTAACGACCCAAATAAATCCTAACTTCCATATCAGTGGAAGTAGATTTTTACTTTCTTAAACCTAATTTTTCAATAAGTTGACGATAACCAGTAAGATTGTGTTTAGATAAATAAGATAATAATCTTTTACGTTGACCAACCATTTTCATTAATCCACGTTGTGAAGAGAAATCTTTTTTATTAACTTTTAAGTGACCACTAATGTCCAAAATTCTTTCTGTTAATAAAGCAATTTGACCTTCAATAGAACCAGTGTTAGTTGCTTTGCCACCATATTGTGCAAAGATTGTTGATTTTTTTTCTGTTGTAACTGACATCTTTAAATGTGTTTTATAAACACGCAATTGTGTTTTTCTTTTTTTAATTTGGCTGCAAATGTAGGGGAAAATATTTTTTAATTACAAACTCCAATAACTTCTATTTATTATTTTATTTCTAAACAATCCTTTTAAATCTATTATTAAGGCGTTAGAATTAGATATTGAAGCAAAATAAGTAGCATCTTTTGTAAGATAATCTTTGTGAGCAACAGCTACAATAACAACATCATAATCGTTTGCAATTTGGTTGCATAATTCATACCCATACTCTTCGTGCAATTCTTCACTATTTGCGTGTGGGTCTGTTACATCAACATTTATAAAATGAGATTTAATGTGAGCAATAATATCTGCAACTTTACTATTCCTAATATCACTTACATCTTCTTTAAACGTGCTGCCCATTACTAATACTTTTGCTTCTTTTACCTTATCAACATTGGCAATAATGTGTTGCACTGCTTTTTCGCCAACGTATCTGCCCATTCCATCGTTAATAAAACGTGCGGCATTTATAAGGCGAGAAGTGTAGCCTAAATCATTTGCTTTGTAAGTTAAATAATAAGGATCTACACCTATGCAATGCCCTCCCACTAAGCCGGGACTGAATTTGAGAAAATTCCATTTCGTACCTGCCGCTTCTAAAACTTCGTAAGTATTGATGCCTATTCTATCAAATATTTGTGATAATTCATTCATCAAACCAATATTCATATCACGTTGTGTATTCTCAATAATTTTTGATGCTTCAGCAACTTTTATTGAAGTGGCTTTATGAACTCCTGCTTCAACTACCAAACAATAAACATCTGCAATAACTTGTAAACTTTCGTCATCGCAACCACTAACTACTTTAATAACATTTGTTAATGTATGGTGCTTATCTCCTGGATTAATTCTTTCTGGAGAATAGCCCAATTTAAAATCAACTCCCATTTTTAATCCACTAATTTGTTCCATTACTGGCAAACAATCTTCTTCAGTGCAACCTGGATAAACAGTACTTTCAAACACAACATAATCTCCTTTCTTTAATACCATACCGACAGTTTCACTTGCTTTTTTTACTGCAGTTAAATCAGGTACGTTGTTGGCATAAACTGGTGTTGGGACAGCTACAATAAAAAATGTTGCTTCACGCAAAACATCAAGATTATTCGTAAAAGTTATATCGCAACCTTCAAAGGCTTCCTTACCAAGTTCTTTACTTGGATCAATGCCTTGTTGCATTAAAGCAATTCTATCTGCATTAATATCAAACCCAATTACAGCAACTTTTTTAGCCATTTCAAGTGCTACTGGTAAGCCTACATAGCCTAAGCCAATTACAGCAACTTTTTTTTGTTTGTTTATTAATTCTTGTAACATTTATGGTAAAATATGGTTGATTTTTGGTGTGTTGAAATTATATTTTTTATTATTCGAATTTACTTCCATTTGTTTTAGAAAAAAATACTGAGACTATTGGTAAATTTCAATAATTTTTTTACAGATATATTGTAAAAAAAACAAATATTTCATTTTTTATGATAAAATAGAGTTATGTAATTATTAAGAAATAAATAAATATTTTTTGTCAAAAATTGATTTTACTTATATTTATTTGTTAGATAGAAACTCTTTGGGCATTTTAGTCCATTCTGCCTGAGGCAAATTTTTAAAATATTCATAAGTTTTTTTCAATCCTTCTGCTCTTTCAACTGTTGGCTCCCAACCTAAAATTTCTTTTGCTTTTGTAATATCTGGTTGTCTTTGTTTAGGGTCGTCTTTTGGTAAATCTTTATATACAATTTGAACAGATGAACCAGTTAGTTTTAATACTTCTTCTGCAAAATCTTTTAAACTAATTTCATTTGGATTACCAATATTCATTGGCAAATGATAATCACTTAATAATAATCTATAAATACCTTCAACCAAATCATCAACATAGCAAAAACTGCGTGTTTGAGAACCATCGCCAAAAACTGTTAAATCTTCGCCACGCAAAGCTTGACCAATAAATGCAGGCAAAGCACGTCCATCATTCAATCTCATTTTAGGACCATAAGTATTGAAGATTCTAACAATTCGAGTTTCTAATCTATGAAAAGTATGATAAGCCATTGTTATAGCTTCTTGAAAACGTTTTGCTTCATCATAAACACCACGTGGCCCAATTGGATTTACATTGCCCCAATATTCTTCTGTTTGGGGATGCACCAATGGATCTCCATACACTTCACTTGTAGATGCTATCAACATTCTAGCACCTTTTGCTTTTGCTAATCCCAAACAATTATGTGTACCTAAACTACCCACTTTTAAGGTTTGAATAGGTATTTTTAAATAATCAATTGGACTTGCAGGTGATGCAAAATGAAGAATATAATCTAATGAACCAGGTATATGAATATACTTGCTTACGTCTTGATGATAAAACATTACGTGATAACCTTCTTTAATAAATCTATCACATAAATGACTTCCTAAAAAACCTGCTGCACCTGTTATTAATACTCTTTTCATTGTTTATTTTAAATTTTGAATTTAAAATTTTGAATGCCAATGAATTTAAAATTCAACATTCAACATTTAAAATTATTTTATCTCCCCACACTTTCATAATGCCAACCATTATTTTTCATTTCTTCTACATCAAATAAATTTCTCCCATCAAAAATGGTTTTGTTTTTTAGTGATGATTCAATTTTCTCAAATTCTGGTGTTCTAAACTCATTCCATTCTGTTGCTATAATTAAAGCATCAGCATTATCTAATGCTTCGTATTGATTACTTGCATAATTAATTTTATCGCCAATTTGATTTTGAATATTAGGCATCGCTTCTGGGTCAAATGCAGTAACAGTAGCACCTGCAGCAACTAAAGCATCAATTACATACAAAGCTGGTGCTTCTCTAATATCATCAGTATTGGGTTTAAAAGCTAATCCCCATAATGCAAAATGTTTTCCTTGCAAATCGCCTTTAAAAAACTTATTTATTTTAGGCATAAGATGTAGTTTTTGTTTCTCATTCACATCTTCTACAGCTTTTAAAATTTTAAAATCGTAACCCACTTCATCACTGCTCATTATTAAAGCTTGAACATCTTTAGGAAAACAACTGCCACCATATCCAATACCCGGAAATAAAAATCTTTTACCAATTCTATCATCACTACCAATTCCTCTACGAACCATATCAACATTCGCTCCCATTCTTTCACACAACTGTGCAATTTCATTCATAAAAGAAATCTTAGTTGCAAGGAAAGAATTTGCAGCATACTTGGTCAGCTCTGCACTTTTTTCATCCATATAAATAATTGGATTTCCTTGACGTACAAATGGTGCATATAAATCGCCCATCACTTTTTTTGCTTTTTCGCTGTTAGCCCCAATTACTACTCTATCTGGTTTCATAAAATCATCCACAGCTACTCCTTCACGCAAAAATTCAGGGTTACTCACTACTTCAAACTGTCCATCATCACCACAAACTAAAGTATTGTTTGATGCTTCAATAATAGCTTTTCTAACTTTATCAGCTGTACCAACTGGCACTGTGCTTTTGTCAACAATTACTTTATAATCACTATCTTTTAACAATGTTCCAAGTTGTTTTGCAACACCTAAAACATATTTCAAATCAGCACTCCCATCAGCTCCAGGAGGTGTTGGTAATGCTAAGAAAACAATCTTAGAATCTTTAATGCCTTCTTCTAAACTTGTGGTAAAATGTAGTCTTCCTTCCTTCGTATTACGAAGAAAAATTTTCTCTAAACCTGGCTCATAAATGGTAAT
>JAPLER010000310.1 GCA_026391115.1 Bacteroidota bacterium
ATATACTCTTTTACTCTTGCAATATTTCCAATATTTGCCTGATTATCAGTTTTTCGATAAGCTATACAACTTATAAAATTATCTCTCTTATAAACCTCATCTAATAAAATTTTCAAATAAGCTTGTTCGTTATCATCACATTGCACATAAATTAAACCATCTTCAGATAACAATTCAAATGAAGCTAACAATCTATTACGCATAAAAGTTAACCAAGTTGAATGATTAAAACTATCATTATATCCAAAGCTATCATTTCCTGTATTATATGGCGGATCAATATATATTAATTTTATCTTACCCGCATATTCCTTTTTTAAAGAATGTAAAGCCAATAAGTTATTTCCTTTTCATTTAAATATGAATACTTCTTAAGATTAGCTAAAGCTTTAGGTTCAAATAATCTATCAATTTCATCATTTGCCAACACTTGATTAAAAAATATTTCTTTTCTACTTGTTGTTTTTTCAATATAGTGCTGATTATTTTCATTCCACTCGAAATATAAGTCTAGACCTTCATCTGAACTTTGACCTCCTTCAAGAATACAGTCTTTATATGGGAAATCTAAAACAACATCATTGCTGTCTTTTAGAAATTTACCGCCAGAAGTTAAACCAATTCTATTTTCATACTGAGTATAAGAGTTATTTATTTTGTTCTCGTCTAAATAGAATTTAAAATCACTTGTTTTAAAAACAAAAACTTCCTTTACCTTAAAAAAAAATTTATCTCTTGTATTATCATTATTCAGAAGCAATTCGATTAATTTCTCATCTGTTTTGTCTGCTAAATCTTGAATTTTATTCCCCATTAATTCACTGTCTTTATCTAATAATCTTTCATCAGACTTAAGAAGTGAAATTAGGGTTTCTTTAAAATTAGTACTCATAAATTGGTTTTATTTTTAGAAAGTGTAAATATAGATAATAAAAAAAAATTAATCTAACATATAACAGATAGACTTTAATTGTAAGTTTTCTTTTCATAAAATCCTGTCTTTGGTTGTGTTAAATATGTGTCCAAACACGCTTTTAAAAATGCATCTACAGAGCGTTCTCCTATGTTAAACCTTTTGGCTAACTCAATGGCTTCTTTTCTTTGAAAATGTTCTGGTAAGGTTTCTAAAAATTGTTTTTTGTTTTGACCTGATTTGAATGGTCCTTGTTCGCCTTGTTTTGGTAAATTATTGAACATTATTATGCTGTGTTGCAAATAGACCTTTGTTAATGTTAGTGCGGTTTCAAAATCAACATCAAGACAATACACTTCTTTGTGATAATCCTTATCAGTGAACTTTCTTATGGCTGTGAATATCATACAGAAGCGGTATAAAATCAATCCTAAACGCTTTACAACACTCAAAGCATCGTCACTTACAAATGTGCTTATTTGATGTAGAAAAGAGCTGAAAACAGGGTTAAATTTATCCCATTGTTCGTCTGTTAATTGTAGTATCATTTCGTCTGTTTCAAAGTATTCTACCATTTTTAATACCTGTTGGGATTGTTTAGAAAAATACTCTGTTAGGTTTACAGGATTGCCTTTGGGAGAAGGATCCAACCAAACTGCATCTGTTTTGAAAACATAGAATATAAAACGACTGAACAATCCATCTTCGGCAGAGGAAATGATGTTGAAAACTTGTTTTGGTGTTCCTGATAACGCCACTGCTAATTGTGGTTCATCGACTTCAATAAATTCACCATCTGTTTTTCTACTCACTGATATTTTTTCGTGATGAAAGGATTTGCGAAGCATATCAGAATAGGTTCCCCATTCGTTTTTGAATGTTTGACCTAAAGTGTCTGCTTCTGTTTCGCAAATAATTCCTTTGCCCTCGTTGCAATCTAAATGCTGTATTACTTTGGCATTACTGGTATTGGCAGGAATATAAACCACTTTGAATTTTGGTGCTTGTGGCATTTCTGCATTTGGTTCTAATTTTCCTTTTGCTTTGAGCATTTTGAAAGCTGCTAAGTTTTCATCGTATCGTTTTTTATCTTCTAACGATATTGCTAATACTTTGCTATGATATTTGTCTGCTAATGCTTTGGCAAATTTTAACGCTCCTTTTCCTGATGCTGCTGGAGCTAAAATGAAAGAAAAAAAACTAGGATATACAACGCTTCCGCTATATACTCCAGATACATTAGGCAAACACCCTGAAAGTATTGCCAAAGCTCCTGTTAGATACACATCACGTTCTCTTGGTTCTGTGAATACTTTACAACTTTCCAATAGGATTGGTGGTAAGGCATCGTAAACTGATTGCGGAATTAGTGGTGTTGTTTTTAGGAAATCTTCTTCAAAATCAAGATTGGTTTCTGATGATGATTGGCTATTACTTTCTGCACTTTGCAGGTTTGCAAACTTTGCAAAGGTTGCAAAATCTCCTCTTTGGTTTTTGTACGTGCTGCTTACGGTAGCTTTTATTTCTCTTTCTTCTAAATCAAAATTATTGATACAATAGTTTAGCGTATCTTCTTCATAGATGCCAAACTTGTTAGCATTGCAAGAGAATAAGAAAATGAAATTGTTTCTGTTGCCGTTGTGATACTGCTCTTTATTCTCTGTAAATTTTAAACATTTGTCTAATAATTCATCAGTCGTTAGGTTGTGTTTGACTTCTTTTTGTGGAGCCGTTTTTGTTGCTTTGACTTCTTCCTGTACTTCGAATGTTGTTGCTTCTTCATTTAGAAATAAATCTACATCATAAGAAACAAAACACAATCGGGTAATGTCTTTGCATTTTGCATCAAAATCATAACCTGATAACTCCTTGTAATAATTAGCCACTTGATTGTATGCTGTTGTGTGTTGTTCTGCATTTGAATTTACTTTTATGAATACTTTTAACCCTTCGCCACTAGGACTTATAAATGATGCCATTGTAAAATCGCATTGATTTATCTTTGAAGCAAGGGTTTCTATTTCAGTAACTGGTATATCATCAAAATCCAAACACACTATTTGAGAATAGGTAGTTATGTTTGCTTTTGTTCTGCTTTCGCCAAATGTTCCTGAAGCTGTAAATCCTAATAAACCACTTTTAATACTGTCTGCTGTTTTATCATCTCCTTTATGCAAAGCATATCGGATAGAGTTTACTGCACTTTCGTATTTATCTGATTTGATTTCCTGTATTACTTCTAAAAGATTTCTTTCGCCTAAGTTGGTTTTGAACTCTTGATACACACTAACCATCAGTTTGTTGTTTGCTATCTGTTTCATTATTTCTTAGGATTATAGTTAGCGTTTAGTAATGCTTTGATGTCAGAAAGGCGATAATAGATTTTATTGCCTAATTGAGAAAAACCAATGTAGCCTGTATCTCGCCATTGTTGTGCTGTTCTCTTGCTGATATTCATTACTTTTAAAAACTCTTGATTGTCAAATATTATATCCTCTGGATCTAATTTGCTATCAATTTTCATTTTGGCTACAATTAAAGAAACTTGTTCGTCAATTCTTTTTAGCACTTTTTCGGCTTCATCATAGAAATTGTTCATAGCTTACTTTTTTAATAAGGTTAAACATTCCATTAACTCACTGCGTTTGTAATACCTTCTAGCACCTATGCCATAGGCCTTAATTTTTTGTTGATTGGTCCACGCCCAAAGAGTGCTGCTATCAATTTTTAGAAATTGGCAGGTTTCGTCTCTTGAAAGCAATTCCTCGGAATTGTCTTTTGTTTGAAGTTCTTTTTGAAATTCTTGAATTCCGTTTCTAACGGATGTACCTATTAATTGTTGCAGCTGCTCAATTGTTAGGGTTTGAAGTAAAATTGCATTGTCTTGCATAGCTCTCTATATTTAAAAGTGAGCTGCAAAAATTCAAAGTGTATGTGGTGGTCAGAAGTGTAATTAAAAGTGTATCAAGTGTATAAGGTGTATGCCTTATTTTCTTGGGTTTGTTGTAAACGCTTTATAAAACTTTGATTGTAAAAATCCTTCTTCTACAATAACTTCTTTAGCAAAAAGGTTGATGTTTTCTAGAGCGAAACGGAAATATTCCACGTCTAAATTATCTGTTTTTAGATTTTTGTATACTTCTTTCAATGCCCAACCTACTTTCTTTTTATTTACTCTTTTGAAATTTATTTTTCGTTCAAGTTTGGGAAATTTAGAAGTCGTAAAGTAACAATAAAGCGCATCTACCAAAACAGAATAATCGCCTGGATTAATATCATCAACAATATCTTCTAAGTAATCTTCAATGGTTGATCTAGTATAATCATTCAAGCTGCTTTGCTCAATAACTTCAATATTGTTGGTTACTTGTTCTGGAACTACCGTAGTTTCTTCTGCATTGTAAATGCCTATTTTTAATGTTTTATTTAATATGCCAAAATATATTTTGGATAATAAAAGCACTCTATTAGCATCGAATGTTCTTAGTCCTTTCTCTTTTGCGCTATTGCCATTAAAGTTATTTAAAAGTGCTAAATTGTCTAATCTTGGATGGTTAACATATTCTTCGCCAAACTTATGTTTAAGTATTCCGCTGAGGTTTAAGCTGTTTTTATATTCAAGTTCTATTTCCTTTCCTGATAATTTATGATAT
>JAPLER010000079.1:0-12587 GCA_026391115.1 Bacteroidota bacterium
CTGTTTTTTTTCTTTTTCTCAAAAAAATGATTCACTAAATACTTTACAGATAGATAGTAATAAAACTATTAACAAGCCAAGTTTAGCAGAGAATAAACCCATAAAAAAAACAAACCACAACCCTAAAATTGCAACACGTCGTTCACTTATTTTACCAGGCTGGGGACAAGCTTATAATAAAGAGTACTGGAAGATACCTTTGGTATATGGTGCATTATCTATTCCTACAATAACATTTATTTATAATAAAGATATTTACCAAGAAGCTAAGAATGCTTATGAATTAAGATATATAGCAAGTTTATCAACTGCTACACATCAAGATACACTTAACGTTCAAGCTTTAGATAGTAAATATCAAAAAGCTGATATTAATGCAATACAAACATTAAGAAATGCTGCACGACGTGATAGAGATTATTCCATATTTTGGTTTTTGGTAGTTTGGGGTTTAAATGTTGCAGATGCAACTGTATTTGGACATTTAAAAGACTTTGATGTCAGCAATAATTTATCCTTAAACATTAAGCCACAATATAATCCCTTCACTAAAACACCTGCTTTAAACTTTACCTTTAGTTTGAAAAATACAAAGAAAGAATTGGTTCCTTTATTTGGAAAATAAGATAATAGAATTTTCAATTTTTGATACAAAAAACAATAACCATCTATATTTGCAACAAGCAGGCAGATTTGTTTATTGTTCGGCCTGCAACATTTCTACGCTTAAGTGAACTAATAAACAAACTTCTACATTTTAGAGTTATCATTCATTTAAGCCCAAGTAATTTAATTTTTGATTATTAATTATTGTACTGATTTATGGCAAACATTTATAACGAATTAGAAAAAAAAATTTTAGTAATTGATGGTGCTATGGGCACTATGATTCAAAGAAGAAAGTTGACTGAAGAAGATTACAGAGGTGAGCGATTTAAAGATTGGAAAATAGATGTTAAAGGCAATAATGATTTGTTAAATATTACGCAACCACACATTATAACTGCGATACACAAAGAATATTTAGAAGCTGGTGCAGATATTATTGAAACCAATACTTTCAGTAGCACAAGCATTGCAATGGCCGATTATGAGATGCAAGATTTAGCTTACGAATTAAATGTTGCTGCTGCAAAATGTGCTAGAAAAGCTATTGAAGAATACAATTCCCAATTCCCAATTCCTAATCTTAAATTTGTTGCTGGTGCAATTGGCCCTTTAAATAAAACACTTTCATTAAGCCCAGATGTAAATAACCCAGGGTTTAGAGCTATTAGTTTTGATGAAGTTGTTGCAGCATATTATGAACAAATTAGTGGATTGGTTGATGGTGGCGTTGATTTACTTTTAATTGAAACAATTTTTGATACTTTAAATGCTAAGGCCGCAATATTTTCTTGTAAAAAATATTTTAAAGAAACAGGAAAGTCTTTGCCCATAATGATTTCAGGCACTATTACAGATGCAAGTGGAAGAACATTAAGTGGACAAACACTTGAAGCTTTTTATGTATCAGTATCTCACGCAAAACCTTTAAGTGTTGGTTTAAACTGTGCTTTAGGTGCACAAGAAATGAGACAGCATATTGAAGAACTCTCACAAATTGCTAGTTGTTATACAAGTGCATATCCAAATGCTGGTTTACCAAATGCAATGGGAGAATATGATGAAGAACCACACCAAACTGCACACTTTATTGAAGAATGGGCAAAAGAAGGTTTTGTAAATATTGTTGGTGGGTGCTGTGGTACTACTCCACCACATATTAAGCATATTGCAGATGCAGTGAGAAATATTGTTCCAAGAATAAAACCAATTTTAGAAGTTAGTCTTTAGTCTTTTGGTAAATGTCTTTAGCGAGATGCAAAGACCAAAGACCAAAGACCAAAGACCAAAGAAAATAAAAATGAGTATTACATTAAAAATAAAAGAAGCTACAACGCAAGCCATTAAAGAATTATATCAAACTGACTTTGGTATAAATGATATTTTGGTAAATGCAACAAAGCCAGAGTTTGAAGGAGATTACACAGTAGTTTTATTTTCATTTATAAAACAATTAAAAAAATCGCCTGAGGTTTTGGGTAGTGAAATCGGCGAATATTTAGTTAAAAATAACAACCAAATTTTTTCATCATTTAATGTAATAAAAGGCTTTTTAAATTTGGTTGTAACAGATAATTATTGGTTAGATTTTTTATATACAAACTATACCAATGAACAATTTGGATACAAGACAAAAAGCAATAAAAAAGTAATGGTTGAATATGCTTCGCCAAACACAAACAAACCATTACATCTTGGACATTTAAGAAACATTTTTTTAGGTTGGAGTATTGCTGAAATATTTAAAGCTAATGGTTATGATACAATAAAAACTTGTATTGTAAATGATAGAGGTATTCATATTTGTAAAAGTATGATTGCCTGGCAAATGTTTGCAAATGGTGCAACACCACAAAGCACCAATACAAAAGGCGACCATTTTGTGGGTGATTATTATGTGAAGTTTAATGATGAATATAAACTTGAAATTGAAAAGTTGGTTAGTAATGGAATGGCAAAAGAACAAGCAGAAAAAGAAGCACCAATTTTTAAAGCAGCACAACAAATGCTTGTTGACTGGGAAGCTGGAAAACCAGAAGTGATAAAGCTTTGGAAAGAAATGAATAGTTGGGTATATGAAGGTTTTGATACAACTTATAAAACAATTGGTGCTGATTTTCATAAAACATATTACGAGAGCAACACTTATTTATTAGGAAAGAAAATTGTGCAAGAAGGATTAACAAAAAATGTTTTTGTGCAAGATGAAGACAATAGCGTTTGGATAGATTTAACCAATGATGGATTGGACAGAAAAATTGTTCAACGTAAAGATGGCACAAGTGTTTACATCACTCAAGACATAGGCTTAGCAGAACAAAAATTTGAAGAGTATGGTTGCGATAAAAGCATTTATGTAATTGGTGATGAGCAGAATTATCATATGAAAGTTTTAAAACTTATTTGCCAAAAATTACATTTACCAAGTGCAGATGGCATTGAACATTTAAGTTATGGAATGGTTGAATTACCAACAGGAAAAATGAAAAGCAGAGAAGGTACTGTTGTTGATGCTGATGATATTGTTAACGAAATGACAAGTATTGCCAAACTAAGAACGGAAGAGCTTGGCAAGGTTAAAGACTTTACACCACAAGAACTTGATGAACTTTGCAAAGCAATTGGTTTAGGTGCTTTGAAGTTTTTTTTACTACGTGTTGACCCTAAAAAGAAAATGATTTTTAATCCTGAAGAAAGTATAGATTTTCAAGGATTTACTGGTACTTTTATACAATTTACTTTTGCTCGAATAAAATCTATTTTAAGAAAAGTAGAAGATGTTTCTCCAACATTAACGTCAATCAATTTACTAAAATTAGAAAAAGATTTGTTAGTAAGTATTGAACAATTTGAAAAAATAATTGAAGAAGCTGCCTTGGAAAATGACCCTTCCAAAATTGCAATTTTTGTTTATGAAGTAGCTAAGTTATTCAGTTCATTTTACAATGAACATTCAATAGCAAATGCAGAAAGCGAAGTGAAAAAAGCATTGAGAATACAACTTGCAAAACTTACAGCCACAACAATACAAAACGCTATGCGATTGCTAGGAATTGATATGCCATCAAGAATGTAACATTAATAGTTGAATCAAAATCTTGGAGAGGTACATTTCATAGCTCTTTCATTTTTATCAATTCGATTATAAATTCCATTCCAAGTAATTGATAATTCGTAAGCACTTCTAAAAGCTGAATAATTAACTAAATTTGAGGTTGTAGCATCGTAGTTAAACATTACCTGAAAGCTATTTAATTGAAAACCTAATGCTGGTGAAATGGCATCTTTATTTCTATAATATACTCCATACAATAATTGAGTACTTCCTCCTTCGCCACTTAAATTATATTGCCCATTTAAACCCAATACCAACTCGCTAGAAGTACTGATACTACTATAATACACCATTGGGCTTAAAATAGCTACATCATTTAGTTTTATTGTTGCATTAATAAAACCATTATACCTACTACTCAACTTTGCATTAACAGTTGAAGGGTTAAAAAAAGTTTCAGCAGGATTATTTATGTGCATAGCACTAATGCCTAAATTAAAATAAAAATTATCATTTGCATACCAACTATAATTTATACCTGCATTCAAATCTATATAGCTAGCATTATTAGTTACAAAAGGCTCACCACTTGGTGCATCAATATCAAAAAATTTATCGTTCCATTGATTGTCAAATGTAAGTTTGGTGTAATCAATTCTTTTTTGAACAAGCCCACCACTAATACCAAAACTCAATAAATTATTATCATCAATCATTGTATGATAAGCAATATTGCCAAATGCTTTTATCGATGTTAAACTACCTGTACCAGCAACATCATTTAACAATATTCCACCAATACCTAACCAACTAGTTTCTAATTTTCTTTTCATCAATTGAGCATCGCCCCAAGCACTAAAAGTTTTATAAGGAACATTTGTGCCTGCCCATTGTGTTCTATTATTAATGCCTAATCTATAATCATAAAAATTAGAAAAGCCAGTATTTGCAGGATTTACAAGTAATGGAGAGTTATTGTAAAAAATAAAAATGCAAATGCAAAAAATTTTAATATGTAACTTGTTACTCTCAATATTGTTTTTTCTTTTTAAATACTGTTCTTAAAAAAATATTTTATCTAAGTAAAGTAATGTCTCCAGTCTTCACATCTTGTTTATCATCCCAAAATTCTACTTTTAAAGTGTAATGATATACATCTTGTGGTTGCACTTCTCCTTTATACGTTCCATCCCAACCATCGCTTAAATTATTGCTGGCAAACATTAATATTCCCCAACGATTATATATTTCCCATTTAATTGTTTTTATTCCATATCCTCTCACGTAAATTCTATCATTTTTACCATCACCATTTGGAGAGAATGCACTTGGCACGTCATATAATTGCGATACACGAGCATTTACAGGCTTACAAATAGTATCTGTACAGTTGTATAAATTAAACACTTTAAGGCAAGCATTAAATGTTTTGGTTAGTTGATACAAATGTTTTATGGGCAAGTTTTTGTTACTAGTAACTATTGTATCGCCATCACCAAAAGTCCAGATATAGTTGATAGCACCAGTTGATTGATTTATAAAATTAACAGGGGTATTTATTTTTGGTGGATTAGGTGTAAATACAAAATCTGCCTTAGGTGAAATACTCACTTCAATTTGAAAACTAATACTATCGACCTTGTTACAACTGGATAAATTAAACGCGTACAGAGTGACTGTATATAAGCCAGAGCCACCAAATAAATGTTTAGGATTTTTATCAGTTGAAGAACTGTTATCTCCAAAGATCCATAAGAAACTTTCACCACCCAAAGACTCATTTGTAAATTGCATTGGTGCAGACAAGCACCCCTTTGGTGGTGGGGTAAATTTAGCTTTTACGTTTGCGATTATTTCAAATTGAAAAAACACGGTATCTGGTGTATTGCAATAATTTGTATCTACCAATGCCATCCAACCTTTATAAAAACCTGGGGCTGGATAAGGGTGAGTTTTAGTACCATAGCCCATTTGTTGTACAGCACTGCCGTCACCAAAGTAAATATTAAAAGAGTTGGATTTAAATGGTTTAGAATTTGGTGCAATTGACCCTGTGTTATCAAATTCATAAGTATTAGAAACGCAGTCTCCTATTTTCTTATATATAACTTTAAGTTTTGCACTATCACTTCTTATTCTCATAATTCTGCAACTTGTATCAACAATATTGCATGTTGAAGAGTCTATAGACACTACACAAACTTTATACAATCCAGTGTTTTTGTAAATATGTGATGTGTCTGGTTTAGTAGTTGTTCCAATTGGGCTTCCATCACCAAAGTTCCAGGTATAACTAATACCTAGAGCTAAAGTATCTGTAAATTTTATTGATAATGGAACACAACCACTAGTATCTCCATTTACACCCTTAATGCTTGAGCTGACACCTGCACCAACACCACTTAAATTAAATGCAATTTTTACAGCGGCAAGGTTGCATCTATCAGATTTATTTATTTCTGACCACGCTCCTAGCGTAGTTGGGAAAAGATCGTTTGGTCCAAAACAATTACCACAAAGACTTTGATAAATTATGCCATCTTTATCAAATCTACTAGTTCCACCATCAACATGGTCATTTGAATTACCCCCTTTTTGCCCCATAAAGTCACCATACAATTGCGACTTTGCACCTCTTTCTAAAACAAAAAAATAAAAGTCACTACCGTCAGTTGTTTTTTGCAAAGCATTTGAAGTTATCGGCAAACCAGTTGTTCCAGCGTTTTGATAATTCTGTCCAGTATTTATAATCCCGCCCCATCCACTAACATATACATTTTCACATCTATCTACTAAAAAAGCAGTAGGCGAAATATTAGGAGCTGCACTACCAGTACCAAATACTGTAGAATATACATAAGCACTTAAATCACTTTTTAACTTACCAATGAATTGTTTGCCAAAATTATTTGAATAATTGGCATTAATAACTGGCCAAACTCCTACTGTTGTACCCATTATATATGGAAAACCAAATTTATCAAATTGAATTCCGTAGATATTTTCTGCTTGATTGGTACCAACAAATGTTGACTTTAAAAGTTGAGTGCCATTACTATTTAAAATAGCAATAAATCCATCACAATCTCCTCCATTAAAACTATTGCTTAAAACACCAGTTTTATCTCCAGGAAAATTTGAACTTGCTGTACCACCTGCAATGTAAATATTTTGATTTATTGGATTTACAGACAATACAAAACCTGCATCATCTTTATCTCCACCCAAATAAGTACTTGTAATAATATTAGATAAATTATTATTTGCTTTAATAAAAACCGCATCTTGCTTACGAGACATTGAACTGCTTGCACCACCATTGCTTTGTTGAAATGCATTTGCAGTCACAAAAAAATCAGTTGACTGTGTGCAAGATGCTAATAAAATGTTTCCAGAATTATCTACAATCACTTCACTTCTTGCGTCATCTCCATAATTTCTATTTAAAGATAAAGTTCCTTGAACAGGAAGTGATGCGTACTTAGCCTTAATATTCATTCCATCATCTTTGGTTCCACCAACTACAATAGATGCTGTAATATTACCAGAGTTGTCTAATTTAGTTAATATAATATCTCTTCCTCCACCAGGTCCAAAAATTGGAGATGTTTTAGGATAATCTGTAGAATTGGTTCTTCCTGCAATAATTAAATTGTTGTTAGCATCAACTATTAGACTATGAGGTTGTTCATTACCAATAGCTCCTCCAATATAAGTGGCATATAATCTATTTGTGCCAGATGAATTAAATTTAATTATTCCAATATCGTAATCTGCAGGATCTCCATCATTGGTGTTATTGCCCCCCTTATAAGAAGAACCATTTGTTACGGGAAATCCTGATGCAAATACTATTCCTCCTCCATAAAAATTTCCAGCGGCATCATAAGTTGCAGTAAAACCCCAGTTATCTGCTGTGCTTCCACTAAATGTTGCAAATACTTTAATGGGGTCAATGATTAATGTTTGATTTTTATCGTAATCATCTACTTTAAAACTTATAATATTGCCAGTAAGTTTATAGCTACAATTAATCTCTTTTTTGCCTTGATTAGTTGGCTGAAATGTATAAGGCTCCATTTCTTTTTCTGTTGTTACAGATGTGATAATTTCAAGTTTGCCTTTTTTAATTTTTAAGTCATTTGCACCATCAAAAATCAATGCTATTTGATTGGGATTACCTCCTTGATGAACAATAAAATCATATTTTAAACTACCATTATTTGTATAATATCTTATATCAATATTAGGGTAAATATTTTTGTAGGTAATTGCTTGAAAAATTTTGCAACCACTAGCCCATTTACTTTTATCATTACCAATAAAATAATTATTATAAGTGTCTGCTGGTTTTTCTGAAATAGCTTCTGGGTTTGGATTTGCACCCAAAAAACTCACTTCATAAACGTGGCTATGTAAACCTAAATTAGTTTGAGATGTTTGTTTTGCTTTACTATTATTTCCTGATGGATGGTAAAAATTTGCGATTGCTTCTAAGTCACTAGTATTGTGTTGTAACATTCTATAGCCACCGTCTGGCTTTAATGCTATTGCACCAGTTTTCATCTCACCTTTAAATGCAATATTTTTTACCCATTGACCTTTGTTTTCAACAAATTCCAAATATTGAGAATATGAATATTCTTTGCTAAAGAGTACAAATAAGAAGATTATAGTTATTTTCTTAAAATTCATTGTAAAGTATTCTTATTGCTTCAATTAATAATATCTACTTAAAACTTACGAAATCTTACTCCATCCAGTTTTTCCTTTTTGTGATTGAAGATAATTTTTAAGGTTTAAATTCTTTTCCAAATTTAAGTCTATATCTTCATTCAAAATTTCATCAGTTTGGTTTTTAGCCAAATTTAATAGCTCCTTATCATTTACAATTGATGCCAGTTTAAAATCTAATGCTCCGCTTTGCCTTGTTCCTTCAATATCACCTGGTCCCCTTAGTTCTAAATCTTTTTCAGCAATTTTAAAGCCATCATTTGTTTCGCACATTATATTGAGCCTTTTTTTTGCTTCAACGCTGCCTAGCTTACCAAATAAAAGTATGCAATAACTTTTTTCGCTACCACGCCCCACCCTTCCTCTTAACTGATGCAATTGCGAAAGTCCAAATTTTTCCGCACTTTCAATAACCATAACACTTGCATTAGGTACATTCACTCCAACTTCAATTACTGTAGTTGCCACCATTATATGACAATCATTTTTAACAAAACGTTGCATATTGGTTTCTTTTAAATCACTTTTCATTTTGCCATGCAGCATTGCAATATTGTATTGATGCTCTGGAAAGAAGCTTTTTACTTGCTCGTAACCACGCATTAAATCTTCATAATTTACCTTTTCGCTTTCTTCAATTAAAGGATAAATAAAATAGGCTTGCCTGCCTTTTGCAATTTCTTCTTTCACAAACTCCATCACTTGCACTCTATGACTTTCATTTCTCATTACAGTTGTAATTGGAATTCTGCCAGGAGGCAGTTCATCCATCACACTGTAATCAAGATCGCCATAAGCGGTCATAGCAAGGGTTCTAGGAATTGGCGTTGCTGTCATTACCAAAACGTGAGGCGGTATAGTTGCTTTTTTCCAAAGAGCTGCACGTTGAGCCACACCAAATCTATGTTGCTCATCAACCACCACAAAACCCAAATTTTTAAACTGTACGGCATCTTCAATTAAAGCGTGGGTACCTACTACAAAATGAATGGTATCATCGAGTAAGCCGGCTAAAATTTCTCTACGTTCTTTAACTTTTGTGCTGCCAGTTAATAGTCTAATTTCTAAACCAGTATTTTGTAATAAAGCTGAAATGCCCTGAAAGTGTTGTTGTGCAAGAATTTCGGTAGGTGCCATTATGCAACTTTGAAAACCATTGTCGGCTGCAATAAGCATAGAAAGCAATGCTACAATGGTTTTGCCACTACCCACATCACCTTGCAACAGCCTGTTCATTTGATAACCTTTGGCAGTGTCTGTTCTTATTTCTTTAAGTACTCTTTTTTGTGCATTGGTTAATGCAAAAGGCAAATGATTGTTGTAAAAATTATTAAAATAATCTCCTACTTTTTCAAACACAACCCCTTTAAATGCTTTATGGCGTTGAATTCTAACCAACGCCAGACGAACCTGTGCAATAAATAATTCTTCAAACTTTAATCTATAAATGGCTTTGTCAAACTCGGCTTCATACTTAGGAAAATGTGCTGCTCTATAAGCAATACTTCTTTCTAACAAATTGTATTTTACTAAAATATCTTGTGGCAAATTCTCTACAATATCTTTTGCCTGCAATTGACTAAACAACTGGTGCGTTAATTTTGAAATTGTTTTAGCATTTAAACCACGTGCTTTTAATTTTTCTGTGGTAGAATAAATGGGTTCTAAAAAGGCTTTGCCTCCTGCTTTTTGTGGCACAAAAATTTCCAATTCAGGATGTGCCATTTGCGGCTTGCCGTTAAAGAAACTTACTTTGCCAAACAGTAAGTAATCTGTTCCTTCTACCAATATTTTTTCTACATAACTAATGCCTTTAAACCACACCAATTCAAGCTCTCCAGTTTTATCTCTTATAGTTGCTGTTAAACGTTTAGCTTGTTTTACACCTATTACTTCGCTATATTGTAAACGCCCTGCAACCTGCACGTATTCTGTATTTGGTGTAATGCTGCCAATAGTTTCTACTTTAGTTTTATCAATATGTCTAAACGGAAAATGGTCAATTAAATCCTGAAAGGTATAAATGCCCAATTCTTTTTTAAGTAAATCGCCACGCAAAGGACCAACGCCTTTCAAGTATTCAATTGGGGAAGATAATATGTTTGCTGTGTTATTAATGTTTTACGATTTGTGTGAGGCAAATTTAGTAATGATTTGTACTGAAATATAATCAAAACAAAAACAGTGAATATACTTTTAGTTAATTCAAGACTTTAAAGAGTAATTTATACTTGAATGAGAGAGTGATTGGATTAAAATAAAAAAGGAATAGTTTGAAACTATTCCTTTTAGTGGGAGTTGACGGGTTCGAACCGCCGACCCTCTGCTTGTAAGGCAGATGCTCTGAACCAGCTGAGCTAAACTCCCTTTCTGATTTGGGAGTGCAAAAATAGGGGTTGAAACAAAACAGCCAAATTTTTTTTGTAAAAATTACAAATGTGTCTTTCCTGTTCTAAAACAATTGCCTTTAAAGTGAGCAACAATCTCATTTAGTTGATTAGTAATTGTTATTAAATACAGACCTGTACTCCTTCCATTATGTATTTCATTTGCTTCTGCAAATAATGTATCTCCAACATTAACTGCTTTAGTAAAATTGATTGAAGTATCTAATGCAACTGATAAATTATTACGATTATTACACGCAAACGCAAACGCACTATCAGCAAAGCTAAAAGCAATTCCACCATGTGCAATTCCAAAACCATTTACCATTTCTTCTCTTACTTGCATTTTAATTTTACTATATCCTTCCTTTATTTCAATTATTTCAATGCCAAGCCACTGACTAAACTTATCGTGTAGCATCATTTTGTCTACAACTTGTTGTGGTGTTATCATCTAATTACTTTTTTAAATTATTCTCCAATAAAATTAGGTTTGCGTTTTTCCAAAAAAGCATTGATGCCTTCTGTATAGTCTTTCGTTGCCCCAGCTTGTTTTTGATATTCATCCTCCAAATTTAATTGTTGGTACAAATTATTTTCAAAGGTTTTATTAAGCAATTGCTTTGTATAAATCAACCCTTTAGTAGGCATACTAGCAATAGTCTCAGCTATTCTAAAAGATGATTCAGCAAAAACATCATCTGCAAACCATTTATAAATCATACCCATATCACAAGCGTCTTTTGCTATTACTTTATCTCCAAGCATCATCAAAGCACTTGCTTTTTGAAAACCAATTAAGCGTGGCAAATTGAATGTTCCCCCACTATCAGGTATTAATCCTATTTTACTAAATGCCTGAATAAAGCTAGCACTTTCTGTGGCAACAACAATATCGCAAGCTAAGGCAATATTTGCACCAGCACCAGCAGCAACGCCATTTACAGCACAAACAACAGGCAACTCTATTTCTCTTATTCTTGTTACAATAGGATTGTAATGTTCTACCAATATCTGAGAAATTGTAGGTGGGTTTTCTTGAGTCAGTTCTGCAATATCTTGCCCAGCAGAAAATGCTTTACCCTTTCCTGTAATATAAATACAACGTAAATTTTTATTAGCATTACATTCATCTAAAATGCCTTGTAACAGTAAAGCCATTTCTCTATTAAAACTATTGAAAACACTGGGTCTATTAAGTGTGATAATGGCTATATTTTCTCTTATTTCAAGTAAAATTGGTTTTTCCATATGCGTTATCATTTATTACATTTCAAATCTACCATCTTTCATTTTTAAAACTCGCTTACTCATAGCAGCCAACTCTTCGTTATGCGTTACTATTACAAATGTTTGCTGAAATTCATTGCTCAATTCAACAAATAAATTATGCAACTCTTTTGCGTGATGACTATCTAAATTTCCAGTAGGTTCATCAGCAAAAATAATTTTAGGTTTATTAATTAAAGCTCTTGCAACAGCTACTCTTTGTTGTTCTCCTCCACTTAATTGATTAGGTTTGTTTTCTAGTCTATTTCCCAATCCAAGTCTTTGTAACAAAGCTGTTGCATCTTGTGTTAGTTCTATATTTTTTCTGCCAGCAATCCATCCTGGAATACATACATTTTCAATAGCAGAAAACTCAGGTAACAAATGATGAAATTGAAAAACGAATCCAATGTTTTGATTTCGAAAATTAGCTAATGCTTTACCAGTAAGGCTATGAACAGGAATATTATTCAAAAAAATTTCACCGGCATCAGCTTTGTCTAGCGTACCTAAAATATGTAACAATGTACTTTTAC
>JAPLER010000079.1:12598-14817 GCA_026391115.1 Bacteroidota bacterium
AGGTTTTCGTATTTTTTTTGAATGTTTTTTGCTACTAACATAATTATTTAAGGCTCAAATGTAAAGCATATTAGCACTGAAATATTTTTAAAACTATTTGCTATCACCTAGATTAATATTATGCTTTAGACTGCTTCACCTATTTTGTAAACTGAATTACTATACATTTATCGCAAATTATTTGAAATGCAAACTGCCAGTAAAAAAGTAATCAACTCTTGGGCAATGTACGATTGGGCAAATAGTGTGTACAATCTTGTAATTACATCAACAATTTTTCCTGCATATTTCGAAGAAATAGCAAGAAATAATTCAACTACAAAAGAAGTAACATTTTTAGGTAGAACTTTTGCCAACTCATCTTTGAATAATTATGCTTTAGCTATTGCTTTTTTAATTGTAGCATTAATGTCTCCAATACTTTCTTCCATTGCCGATTGCAAGGGCAACAAAAAAAGTTTTATGCAATTTTTTATGACAATGGGTAGTATAGCCTGTTGTGGTTTGTACTTTTTCAATGGCTTATCTACCTTGGGTTTGGGAATTATTTGTATGATAGTTGCTTGTGTTGGTTATTGGAGTAGTCTGGTTTTTTACAACTCCTTTTTACCAGAAATTGCTGCACCAGAAGATAGAGATAGAGTAAGTGCCAAAGGATTTGCAATGGGTTATATTGGCAGTGTTATTTTGCAGGTGATATGTTTTGTTTTTGTATTAAGCCCAAAAATGTTTGGCACAACAACAGGTGGGGCTTCAAGATTTTCTTTTTTATTGGTAGGTATTTGGTGGTTCGCCTTTGCAATGATTTCTCTAAAAGGGTTACCAAAAAGTATTCCATCAATTAATACTAGGACAAAAGAAAGTGTTATAAAACAAGGCTATGCAGAGTTGAATAAAGTATGGAAACAACTAATTCATTTGCCAGTTTTAAAAAGATTTTTATTATCATTTTTCTTTTATAATATGGGCGTACAAACTGTAATGCTAGCTGCTACTCTATATGGTAAAAGTGAATTAAATATTCCAACACAAAACTTAATCATTGCAATACTCATTATCCAAATAATAGCTATTCCTGGGGCATATTTGATGAGCAAACTAAGTGATAAAATTGGCAACATAAAATCACTAATGATTGCAGTTGTTTTATGGATTACAATGTGTTATTGTGGTTATTTAATTCCACGAGACGGTATTATGCAATTTTATATTTTAGCAGTACTAGTTGGTTTTATTATGGGTGGTATTCAATCGCTAAGTAGAAGTACTTACAGCAAACTAATGCCTGAAACAAATGACACAACATCGTTTTTTAGTTTTTTTGATGTAACCGAAAAAGTTGCAATTGTAATTGGTATATTTAGCTTTGGATTAATTACAGAAGCAACAGGCAGCCAACGTAATAGTGTATTGGCTTTGGTAGTATTTTTTGTAGTTGGTTTGATAGGATTATTTTTTACATTAAAAGCAAGTAATACAGAAAAGTCATTGAGTTAATAAGTCCAGTGAAATTTATAATTCAAAATAATTTGTAATGAATCTTTATTCAATAGAAACAGAAAATTTTAAATTAGATGGTGGTGCTATGTTTGGTGTTGTACCAAAAACTATGTGGCAAAAATTAAATACACCAGATGAAAATAATATGTGTAGCTGGGCAATGCGTTGCTTGTTGATTGAAGATGGCAACAAACTTATTTTAGTCGATAATGGTATTGGCAATAAACAGGATGAAAAATTCTTTTCTCATTACTATTTGCACGGCAATAATACTCTTGAAAGTTCGCTGAAGAAATATGGCTTTAGTAAAGACGATATATCTGACGTAATCCTCACGCATCTCCACTTTGACCATTGTGGTGGAAGTGTAGAAAGAGTTGGAGATAAATTGCAAGTCGCTTTTAAAAATGCAACTTATTGGAGCAATGAAGCTCATTGGAATTGGGCTACAAATCCTAATGATAGAGAGAAAGCTTCTTTCTTAAAAGAAAATATTTTGCCCATTCAAGAAAGTGGACAATTGAAGTTTATTAAAAATGTGGCTGAAGCAAATCATAATGCAAAAACAATAAAAGAAGTTGCCAATAATCCATTACAAACTATTGCATCAACAATTATGAATGACATTAGTTTTAAAATTGTGAATGGACATACCGATGCTATGATGTTGCCAACTATACAATACAAAGGAAAGACTATAGTTTTTATGGCAGATTTGT
>JAPLER010000160.1 GCA_026391115.1 Bacteroidota bacterium
AAAAAAACTACTACATAGAAAATGACACAAAGCCTAGGTAAGAAAATAAAAAAAACGCCTCAAATACTTCAAACAATTAATTTTACATTTCAATCTTTTTAAAAACACAATTTACAACCAGTAAATGACCAATAGCTACACCTCGCTTGTTAAGCAAACTTTCCATTTTCCACAGGAAGGATTTGAAGTAAATAAAGAGTATTTAGAATTCAATGGAGTGGATTTGCGAGCCTTAATAGAAAAACACGGCACACCATTAAAGCTTACTTATTTACCCAAAATAGGAATGCAGATTAATAAGGCAAAAACAATGTTTGCCAATGCTTTTAAAAAGCACAAATACGAAGGCAGTTATAACTATTGCTATTGTACCAAAAGTTCTCATTTTAGTTTTATAGTGCAAGAAGCCTTGGAACATAATATTAACCTAGAAACTAGTTTTGCCTACGATATTGAAATTGTAAATCAACTATACAAGCGTAGAAAAATTAATAAAGAAACATATATAGTGTGCAATGGTTTTAAACAACGCAACTATACTAGTAGAATAAATAAGTTGATTAATGATGGGTTTAAAAATGTGATTCCTGTATTAGATAATAAAGAGGAATTAAAAGCTTATAAAAGAGGAGCTAAACAACATTTTAAAGTAGGCATTAGAGTAGCTGCCGAAGAAGAACCTAATTTTCCATTTTACACCAGTCGTTTAGGCATTAATGCAAAAGATATATTGGAGTTTTATGTAAATGAAATTAAAGGCTATGAGGATAAGTTTCATTTAAAAATGCTGCACATATTTTTAAACAAAGGCATTAAAGATGATATTTATTATTGGAGTGAGTTGAATAAAATCATTAACCTGTATTGTCAATTAAAAAAGATTTGTCCCGAGTTGGATTCTATTAATATTGGTGGCGGGTTTCCTATTAAACATTCTTTGGGCTTTGAATATGATTATCAGTTTATGATTAATGAAATTGTAAGCAATATTAAAAAAGCTTGCAAAAAGAATAAAGTACCAATGCCACATATTTTTACCGAGTTTGGTAGTTTTACTGTTGGCGAAAGTATGGCTCACATTTACAGTGTAATAGCAGAGAAAAAACAAAACGATAGAGAAACTTGGTATATGATTGACAGTAGTTTTATTACTACGCTACCAGATACCTGGGGCATTGGCGAAAAGTTTTTAATGCTGCCCATTAATAAGTGGGAAAATGAATACCAGCGTGTGGTGCTAGGTGGTATTACTTGCGATAGCCACGATTACTACGATAGCGAGGAACATATTAATGAAGTATTTTTACCCAAAATTGCTACAGAAAAAGCAGATGATGCTGTCAACCAAACACCTTTATATGTTGGCTTTTTTCACACAGGTGCATATCAAGATCAAATAAGTGGATATGGTGGTATAAAACACTGCTTAATACCTAGCCCTAAGCATGTGATTGTAGAAAAAGATAAAAATGGCAAGTTGATTGACTGGGTTTACGCCAGAGAACAAACAGCTGCAAGTATGTTAAAAATATTGGGGTATTTAAGGTAAATACTATTCCACTGACTTTACAACACCATCTACTTTTTTAATAAAGTACAGTTTCTTGTTTTCGTAAAAATCAATTTGAGACGCATTGTCTTTATTATACACAGGTTGAATGTCTAAGGAATTAATAGATTTAAACATATCATCACCAAACAACTGCATTGCATTTGTACCATAGGTGCTCACTGTTTTTCCAAATCTTAACATTGTTTCGTAGCCCTTAAATACATAATCGCTGGGTTTGGCAAAAAACCTATCATAATAAGATTTATTAATAGTAGCTACTAAATCATTTGTTTTGGAATAGTTATATGGCGTTGTATAAATAAACTCAATGCCTTTGTATTCGTTTTTGTCCAACCCTTTTAAGCCATCCCAAGTGGGCATTCCAATTAAAGTAGTTTTATATTTTTTTTGTGCAGCAATTACAGATGCTATTTTTAAAGCAAAAGCCTCGTTTACAGTACCACAAAAAATTACATTTTGCTTGGTGCTATCCAGCATTTTAATCAATTGATTGCTGTAAAATGTATCAGTTAAAATTGTTGGGGTAATGTTTAATGTTTTGGCAGAATCAAAACTTTTGAAATAACCATTTACCATATCTTCAAAAGCACCAGAGCGGGTTACATAAAGTAAATTAGTTTTTAATGACTTAAACTTTTTAAAATAACCATACAATGCTTTGCTGTGAGTATGCAGGCTTGAATTGAGTAAAAAGAAATAAGGATTATCGGAAATGCCACCATCATTAGGATAAGTAGCAGATATGAGTGGTATGTTTTTTTGTTTGGCATAATCGGCAAGAATTTTAATGTCTGAACGATTATTAAACGATGCAATAATGACTTTGGCATTGCTTAAAGCATTGTTGTCTTTTGCTAGAATTTCGTTTAATGAGTTTCCCTTACTCTTATAGTCGTAAATTTTAACATAAAGGTTGCCTGCTGTTGTAGTTTTCTTTAAAGAATCTATTGCTAGTGTAACGCCATTATAAAATTCCAAGCCGGGTAATATGGATTTTGGTAGTTTGTTTTCCCATATTTTATAAGTGCTTCCATCAAATGCATCATCTAAATAAATAGGTGCAAAAACTGCTATTTGATGTTTAGTGTTTTGGGCAAATGTTTGCTGTGCAGTAATAGTTACTGCTAACAATAATATAAAACGAATAAGATGAGTATAAAAGGCTTTAGCAAGCATTGTTTGATGATTAAGGTAATGCAATGTAAATTAAAAAAAAGCTATTCCCCAATTTTGTGGAAATATTTGTTAAAGAAACGTGCAGTTATTTTCCCTATTAATATGCCCAATATAGCCCCACAAATAACATCTATGGGGTAATGCAACCCAACATAAACCTGTGCAAAACAAATAACAACAGCCCAACCTATAAACCAATATTGGTATTTTTTAATTGCTGGCAGTGTTGCAATAAAAAATATAGCAATGCCAAAATGATTGGTGGCGTGAGATGAAACAAAACTATAACCACGATTGATATTGCTAAGTAATAAACGCACTTGAGAAGAGAAATTGATATCCATATAAGGGCGTTGCCTTTGCACTAAAGGTTTAATAATATGAGCACTTAATTGATCAGTTAAAAAAACAGTGAGTATTGCAAAAAGTAG
>JAPLER010000325.1 GCA_026391115.1 Bacteroidota bacterium
TCAGGGTTTACAGCATTAGACCTCAGTATAAAAACGTTTTTCATTTATTGTTGGAAAAATAATTTATATGGTAGATATAAGTTAAATTCATCAGTTTGAGAAATAAGTGCTGTCGATAAATTAATATATGCATATAACAAAATAAATAATGCAATCGAAAGTTTTGCAATTTTATTTTTAGTTAGTAACAACAACGATGCAAAGAGTACGGGTTCAACCGAAGAAAACATAAATGAAAATCTACTTGCTGCTGTGTGATTTGCTTTAAACATCAAGAATGCAATTATACTTAGAAAATACATAATGAACATTGTAGTAAACCATTTCTGCTTTTCTTTTAGAGTATTAAAAAAATAACATAACGTTAAGAAAAATAAAATTCTTTTTAAAAGGGCAGGAGTAAAATAAGCAGGTTCGTGAAAATAAGTAGAGTACTTTACTAAAATAATCGCCTGAGGAAAATAGTTTTCAAATATTGCATCAATTAGAGATTCTATGTCTATTAAGGAAACTAAAAAGCTAACTACCAATGCAACAAGTAACGATTTTGTCAAAGATTTTTGCCATCGTAAATAATATACAGGCAACATTAGCAACGTAGTTGCATGAAATAGAGAACCTAATAAAATAATGCCTACAAATTTTTTGATTTTTTTATCTTCAATATATCTGATACTAAACAATACAAAGCCAATAGCTGCACCAAATCTAATTGCACCCATTTCACAACTAACATAAAACGCACTTACATAAGATATTAGTGTTACAAAAAATAATTTGTTAGAAGCTTCTTTAAAAAAAGAAAATTTTAGAGCAATTGCAATTGCAGCAAAAAGCAGAAACATTGTGTAAATGCCTAAGTTCAACAACTTACACAAATTTCCAATTATATTGATTGCAGGCTCAAATGTTGGACCAAAACCATCTTCATAAGCATCTTTGTATTGAACTGCATCACCACGTGAAGCAGCTAATCCAGCAAATAGCAACAGAATAATAAACAGAATATTGCGAAGTAACGAATATCTATCAGTAAACTTTTCAGAATAGGTTAAAGCACCTGCAAGAACAATTAGACTCAATAATAATAAATATGGAATCAATTCTGAATATTATTTTGTGAAAATAAAATTTTATTTTCTTTATAGAAATTCAATAATGCTTTCGCATAAATTAAAATAAAGATTAATAGTGAGATACAAATACAAATTCCGATAGTAATGGAAACAGATTGCACATAAAGTGCAAACAGAAGGTAGTTAGTAATTAGCATTAAAAGAAGAGTTATACCAATTTTCTCAAATATTTTTTGAGTAGTTTGTATAAATTTTTTTGTGAGATAAATCATAAAGTAAGAGCCAAAAAAGTATGCAAATGAAGGTAAATACAGTATGAGGTTATATTTTCCAAAGATCAATAAAGGAATCAATCCCAAGATTAAAATAATGAAAAACGAAATATGATGCCAAAGATTAAGTTTAGAAACCTTTAGAGCTAATGAAAGAAAGTAGGATGGTGTACAAATAACGTTCATAAAACTAGAAGCAGAAACAACTAGTATTAAATAATATACAGAACTAGTAGGCAATATAAACAATTTGTCACCTATAATAAAAAGTAAAATCCTCCAATAATTCTGCTAGTAATTTCATAATAAGCAATAGTTCCTATTCCTAAATATTTACCAATTAAGTACCTAGATAATGGCTCGAAAAAAATAGTAGAAATGGAAATAAAAAAGTAGTTAATACTTTTTCTGAATATTTCTTTAATTATATCAAAGCTAAATAAACGGTTTGTTGATTTGGTAGTTGGAGACAA
Source organism: Bacteroidota bacterium (assembly GCA_026391115.1). Taxonomy (GTDB): domain Bacteria; phylum Bacteroidota; class Bacteroidia; order Chitinophagales; family Chitinophagaceae; genus CAIVPM01. Next base: position 1,822 of record JAPLER010000325.1, read on the forward strand.
CTTCCAAAATTTTAGTATAAAAAAAATTGCTGAAGTAACTTGTATGATATACAAAATTATTTGGCAATTAACAATGCTATTAATATTTCCTTGATGTATTAATATCCAACTTGCTATAAAAAAGAAAATATTTGAAATAAGCTGAATGATTGCCCTGATATACGTTTTCTGTAATCCGTCAACAAATGCCAATAAAATATTAGTAAGATTTTGTAAAAAGAAAAGTACTGAGAATAAAAGAAACGTAGTATTGCTGAGTGATTGTATTTTCAGCCCTTTTATACCAAAATAAAAGATAAACAAAGCAATACTTAGAACAATTGGAAAGCTTATGAAAAAGATAATAATCGAATGAATGAGATATTGGTATAGCTTAAAATAATTTTTCTCTGCTAAAAATTTTGAGGTATATGTTATAATTAAATTAGGAAGCCCAATGTTACTTAAACCTACAACCAAAGCACCAGAATATAAAAAAGACCAAACTCCAAAAAGTTCATTTCCTAAAATTTTTGAAGCATATATATAGACAAATGTTTGGGCAATTGCTGTTACTACATAAGATATAAAAATGAATACTGAATTTTTTAGTAGTAGTTTTTTTGTTGGCATTAGGCTATTTTTTTATTGCCTCTTTTTTTAAAATTGCTACAATTTTTTGAGACGCATTGCCATTGCCATAAGGATTGTTTTTTAGCGAAAATTTATACTCATTAGCCCATAAGGCTGCTTTGTAAATTTTATTTATATTCGTTCCACAAAGCTTTGCCATTCCAAGTTCTACTCCTTCTGGTCTTTCTGTAGTTTCTCTTAATACTACAATCGGTTTGCAAAAGGAAGGAGCCTCTTCTTGAATACCTCCTGAATCAGTAATGATAAACTTACTATACCTCATTAATTTAATTAATTCGATATAATCTAATGGACTTGTTATTATGCAATTTGATGTTTGTGATAATTTTGACTGTAATACAATCGTTTTAACATTTGGGTTTGGGTGCAGTACCCAAACAAACTTATAATTGTTAAACTTGTTAGCAATTTTTAAGACAGCTTCAATAATATTTTGCAACCCTTTACCTTGATTTTCTCTGCGATGACAAGTAATTAAAACTACTTTATCATTTTCTAAATTATTTAATCTTGCATCTGCAAACTTCCTCTTAATAAGAGAATTGCTTTTTACAATAAATTGTAAAGAATCTACTACTGTGTTTCCAGTAACATATATATATTTCTTATTTATGCCTTCTTTTAGAAGGTTTGAAGCAGATAACTTAGTTGGAGCAAAATGAAATTTTGTGCAAATACTTGCAACTCGTCTATTATACTCTTCGGGAAAAGGGTTTTCAAAATCAAAACTTCGTAAACCGGCTTCAATATGTGCAAATTTTATTTTATTATAAAATGCAATCATAGATGCAACCATAACTGTCGTTGTATCACCTTGAGCAACGATTAAACCAATGTTCTTGTTTATTGCATCTAATAAATTTTGTAATTGATTAATGACACTAGCAGTTAAAGTTGCTAATGACTGATTGGGTTTCATTACATCTAATTCATAATCTGCCTTTAATTTAAAAATATCCCAATAAGGAGCAAGCAATTCTTTATGTTGAGCAGTGTTTATGATTATAAACTCAATTTTGTTTTTTTTAAGTTCAAAAATTATGGGTGCTACTTTTATAAGTTCTGGTCTAGTTCCAACAATTATACATGTAATTTTTTTCATTAATCTCAAAAATGTTTATACTAAATTGTCTTCCGTCTTAATTCTTTTGATTGTGTTTTTTACTAACAATGTTATCACAGCAATAGTTACACCTAAACTAAAAAAAATAATTCCACCAGTTAATTTCCCCATTCTCATTTTTTTGAGAGGTAGTATTGGGGTGTCAATTATTTGTATTAGAGGCGTCTCTTTTCTAAATGTAATTTTAGCAAGTTCAAGTTGTTTTAAAACTTCTGTATAAACAGCAGTTGCTACATTTAGATCTATATTTTTTCTTTGGGTAGGTACTCTTACAACTTGTTTAGATGGATTTAAATTCAAATCAACAGATTCAGCCACTGAATAAATTTTTCCAGTAATTAAGTTGTATAAAGAGTCTGCTTGATTTTGTAAAATTTGTAAATTTTGGTAAGACTTTTTTGTTTTGTAACTCGAATAGAACTTTACAGTGATATTGCTTAAAGTTTCAATAAAATTTTTAGCAAAAACTTCATCAAGATCTACCATTTCTAGTACAATTAGAGTCACCTTCTTATCTTTACGTTCGATGGTTAATTGTTCCATAACAATTTTTTTATAAACCACACTTATTATACTATCTACCTTACGATTATTGTGCAAACTATTGTAATTTAACTTTTCCTTAGTGATGTTATGATTTCTAATGTAAGTTTCAAGTAATGTTTCTTTATCATCATTGCAACATTTTGATAAAAGCGTACTTTCAATTAACATCCTACTTTTAAATATTTCCAACAAATTATCACCCTCAAATGCGTTAGCTCCACCTTGCCCCAAGTCAATGCCAAATTGAGCAGCTATTCCAGCATATCCTCCAATTTTTTCACTTCCAGTATTTTCAGATACGAACGTTAAAGTTGCCTTATATGATTGCTTTTCAATTATAGTCAAATAGATAATGGCACTAAATCCCAAGCCAATACCTACTATTAGTATCTTCCACCAGTTGCCAATTAAAAACTTTATACTATTAGAAAGATAAGCTATTAAGTTAATTATTGTATCTTCATTCTTATTTGTCATATTGACTTTGTAATATTACTTTGTTATATTTAAAATTGCAATAACCACACCTGCTAAACTAGCAATAGCACTAGCAATACCAATGGTTTCGGCTGTGGTCATTTTTTTACTAGTACTTATATTAACTTTAGGTACAAATACTTCGCTACCTTCATCTACCTTCGGGTAAGTTTTAAAGAATAAAAACTTTTTGGTTTTTGCAGCTACACCATTGGCATTTAAAACAATAACACGTTTTTTGGCAGCGGCATCGGTAAAGCCACCTGCACGGTCGATATAATATTTTAAATTTTGGTTGGGTACATACACCACTTCTGTAGGAAATAATACTTCTCCATTTACTTTTATTTCTCTTTTTTGTTTTGGCACATTTACAACATCATCTTCTTGTAAATAAATATTTTCAAGGCTATTGCTATCTGCCAATAATTTTTCAATGTCTAAACCTATTTTAAAAGTACGATTGGCATATTCGTTAGTAACACTTGAACTACTGTCTTTAATTTGTGTTTTTAATTTCTTAAAATATATATCGGTAGTGTCTTTTAAAATACTGTTTTTATTAATTCTTGTAATATAGCATCCTTTTAAAAACGCAGAGTTGCTTAAACCTCCTGCTCTAGTTAAAAGATTGCTTACTTTCTCGTTTTTATTAGCTACAATATAGCTGCCAGGGTATAAAACCTCACCTTGTATGTTTACTTTAATTTGATTTTTATAACCAGGTTTTGTGCGTATGGTAACAATATCCCAAGGTTTTAATTTTACATCTGCACCTTTTAGGTCTAAATCTTTTTGGCTGGTAATGTTGATTACAGTAGATAAGTCATTAGATTTTGAATCGTATTTTTCCAAATCAATTCTGCTGGCAATTTCAATTCTATCAATACTACTAGCATCGGTATAACCACCTGCTGCAAAAATTAAATCTTTTAAAGTTTGATTTTCGTAATAAGGATATTCGTTGGGTTTTTTAACCTCTCCTTGTATGCTTACAACGTATTCTTGTTTATAATCTTTACTTAATCCAATTTCAATTTCATCGTTCTTTTTTAAATCAATATCTTTTTGCTTGCCATTGATAATTTCAATTGGATTGAATGACAACATCTCTTTACTGTAATCATCATTTACTCGTTTAATAATACCACGTTGTGTAAATGCTTCTGGCGTTAAACCATCTGCATTTGCTATAAGCTTAGATAAAGTTATACCTTGAGAATGCTCGTAAAAACCTGGACGATATACTGCACCTTTTAAAGTAATTTTATTGGCAAATCTATCTAACACTTTTCCTATTTCTATAATATCACCATTTTGTGGTTGATAGGTATTGTAATCAACCTTATAAACGTCTTTAATTTTCTTTTCTTTATCTGTAGTTTGAATAATATGAATAGATGCACTATAAGCATTTGGTGCAAAGCCACCTGCGTATTCAAATATTTTTGCAATAGGTTCTCCATCTATCGCTTCAAAAACAGCAGGCTTGTTAATCTCACCACTTAGTGTAATTAAATTTTTTGCGGATGGAATACGAATAACATCTCTATCCATTAATCTTACATCACTTGTTTGGTCGGCATTTAACAAAAATTTATATGCATCAAATTTTTTAACTACTTTACTATTGCGTACCAATTCTATGTTTCTTAAACTTCCTGTTTCACTAGGTCCACCACAAGCATATAAAGCATTAAACAAGCTTGCTAAAGATGATAAAGTATAAGTTCCAATTTTACGTGCATCGCCAATTACAGTGATTTTAATGCTACGTATTTTACCAACGCTCACTTGCAAATGCGACTGTCCACTATTAATGCTAGCATAACCACTTTTGGTCATTCTATCTTTGATGCGTTTAGTAGCTGTTTCTACACTTGTGCCACTAACATCAATTAATCCAACATTGGGTAAAGCTATTTTCCCTTCTGGACTTACAGTAAGTTTATGATTTACTTCTTGGTAGCCATAAACATCTACAACCAATTCATCATCTGCACCAATAACATAATTTGATGGGGTTGGAATTCTTAAGTTTGGTTCAAATGTGATATTGTCATTATTAAACAAATCGCCACCAAAAATGAAAGTTGAAAAAGTTTTTTCTTTTATCTTTTTTAGGTCTTTATCAAAGCCTGTAGTATCTGTACTTCTACCACCTTCTAGCTTTTCTTTTTTAGCTTGGTCCAACACTTTCTTTTTTAGTTCAGGCGTCATAGCATTGCCATCAAGCTTTGCTAATCTTGCACGAAGTTTTACAATTTCACTTGCAGGAAAACCACGTTGAATAGCTAATTGTTCTGCCTGACTTTGACTTAACCCACTTTGCTCAAGTTGTGCTTTGTAATTCAAAATTTCTTCATCGGTAAGCATATCTACTTTTATTTGAGATACATCTTTACCTTTCAATAAATCTTGTGAAAAAGAATTTATTGAAATAATAGAAAGCGACAGAACAAGAATAAATATCTTGCTTTTAATAAATCGAATCATAATGTTTGAAAACTTATTTGTTAGCCACTAAGGCACAAAGCGTTAAAGTAAAATAGTATAAGTGTAGAATTAAGCTATATGTTTTCTATTTTGGAATTAGCAAATGTAAAAGAATTAACAGTTGAAAATTATTTTTTGCTTTGAATTTTAATAATAGCATTCAATTCTTCAATATCCTGCAAATCTTTAGGTCTTGGGTTAGTTTGTTTTTCTTGTAATAGCTGATTGATATGTAAAAATGGAACTTCAGTATTGTCTATTAATGCTTTGGTAGAAAGAGAATAACACTCATCAAAATTATCCTGATTAAAGGCTTTAAGGCTTGTCATTAAATCAAGTTCAATACCACTGCCCAAATAAATAGAACTAAAGCCAGCAATAAGTTGTGTTGTTTCAAGTTCTTCAAAATCTCCATAGCCCAATTTGTTTAAACTTAATCTTAATTGCTTTCTATTTTCAACTGAATCTTTTATCCACACATCAACATCTTGTGTTATTCTACTGCCACCATAAATAGTTGTTGCAAATCCTCCAACCATTATGTAATGAACATTGTTACTATTTAAAGTTTTCCATAATTTAATAATATCGTCATCTAAAATATCCAACTATTTTTTATTTATTATTTTTGCATTTTGAAGTTTATACCGAATTCTAATCATTTGCATTAAACCTCTAAATCTTTCTTCAAAAGATAGTTGTAGTCTCTGCCTTAATTTATCTTCAGGTGTTTGATATATTGAATGTTGTTGCTGCATTTTACTTTATGTCTTAGCGTCTTTGTAGCAAACTAAAAATTCTTCTCAGGTAATCCTTTAAAAACTTTATAAACCAATTTGCTTTTTTTAAAAATAATAACCCAAGCAGTTAAAAATAAAATCATAAAATCAACATAAAAACTTTTGTTATTGCTATACCAAATTTCTAATGCTCCTTTATATGGCGAAATGACTGTTTGATAAAATTCTTGTGGTGGCAATGTTGATTTTGATACCAATTCTTCTTCATCTCTAAACACAATACTACCAATGCCTGTAATGCCTGGTTTACTTTGCATAATTTGTGTTTGCATTTCGGGAGGATAATAACCAAACTGTTTTGCTACTAACGGTCGGGGGCCAACAAAACTCATATTGCCAATTAACACATTCAATATTTGTGGCAACTCGTTTAGTTTAGTAATTCTTAAAAATTTACCCATTGGCAAAACCCTTGGATCGTTGCGTGTTGTAATTGTACCAGTACCAATGCTTGGACTATTTTTAAGCATTGTTGCAAACTTAATAATGTTGAACTTTTTTAAATGTTGTCCAATTCTTTCTTGGAGATAGAAAACATAATGCTCGCCCGTTGCAAGCAACCCAATAATAACTGGTAAGAGTGGAATAAATAATATAGCTGTTGCAATCAAAGCAAATACTAAATCGAAAAATCTTTTTATAATTGAATACATTGTCTTTAGTCTTTGGGTGTTAGTTTTTGTCTTTGGTCTTTAGGTATTAGTCTTGGGTGTTTGTTAGAGTTAATTAGTTTTGCTAAAGACCAAAGACTAACTCACAAAGACCATTACTACATTTTACTATCCAAACTTATTCCTGTACTTATATGACTAAAAGTAGGAATAGCTTTATTTAAAATATCAACTACTTGTTGCTTGTTAATTTGTTGTGTATTTGCAAATAATGATTTCATTTCTACAATAACGTTTTGAATATTTTCAGCTTCGGCAGTTTTGCCTTTTTTAATTACACCAAGTGAATGATATTTTTCTATGTCATAATCTTCATCGTCGGTATAAAACTCTTCATATAATTTTTCGCCATCGCTTTCGCTTTTGAAAAAATATACAGGATATTTATGGCCATTAAAGTTGGCAGCTTTTTCTCTTGCTTCATTTTCACTGGCACATTCATCCACTTCTAATCCAAATAAATTTAAAAAATGTGGTACTGCACTTGCAAATGTTACTAAGTCTTTCCCTTCATCTAACTTAGGGAAAAAGATATTGCCACTATCGCCTAAAATGCAAGCCAGTAAACAAATTTGCCCACTTTCTTCAGGACTAACAAAAAACCTTTTTACATCACTTGGGCAACTTAATGGTTGTTGTTTAAACATACGTTCGATAAAACCTGCTAACAAACTTCCATTGCTAAATGCAACATTAGCAAAACGTGCAGTTTTAATGGGCAACACATCACTGTAACTCATTATCAAATCTTCCATCAACTTTTTGCTTGCACCCATAATATTCACAGGATTTGTAGCTTTATCGGTACTTACACAAAAAAAGTGTTTGGGCTTATTAGCTACTAAAACATCTAACAATCGTTTTGCATTTACCACATTATTGTTAATCATTGCTTCTATGCAATACACATCTTTTTCGCTGCGAACGTGCTTGTGTGCTGCAAAATTAGCAACAATATCAAAGGGTTTATTCCCTTCAAAAAGTTTATAAAAAACTTCATCGCTAAAGTTGATAGGATACGTTATAAACTCTTTTGGAACAGTGATATCGTTTCTACTTCTAACATCTCTCGTTAGTTCGGTTAATCCATTTTCGTTGGTATCAACCACCACCACTTTTGCAGGATTGTATCGCATTAATTGTTTAACAAACGATGAACCTATTGTACCTGCACCACCAATAACCAAAGCTGTTTTGCCTTGTATTTCGTTGGTTAATGTTTGATGATGTGTTTGTAAATCTTGAGTAAAAAAACTCTCACTACGTTTAGTGATATATTGTTTTATAAATGTTTCGATGTTGAAAAATTGAGCCATTTTTTATTTTTTAGGTTTTAATTCTTTATTTAATTTTCTTTCAATTCTTTATGAAAACTTTTTCCATCTTCAAAATAAAAAATATCTATAACCCTGTTTTTTTTATCAATAGTAACTTCGCCGAAGTCTTTTCTATTGAAGAGCATAATTTCATTAATAAAGAAATTATTATCTATATAAAACTCTGTTTCAAAATTTTCTTTTGTGGAAAATGTAAAAAAATTTCGAAATGTTAGAGGGCTGTTTTCTTTTGTAAATTTTTTGCTTTTTGCAATTGATTTTTGGTCTAAGTTCTTTTTAAGGTTAGGATTAATGTCTTTTACCAGAATACTCTGAAAGTCCTTTTCCCAATTATTATAATTAGAATTTGTAATAAAATAATCGGATTTGAAAATAATAGCTTTCGGTGGAATAAATGTTATTCTCTCCGGCTTAACACTTATCGAACTTGAAACTGATGAGTTTAAATAATTCGTAAGAAATGGAATTGATAATAAACTTTTGTTATAATATTCATAGTTTGTTGTGTTTCTTGTAGAAGTTTCTTTATCAGCCCAATAATCAAATTTTTTTGAGTTAGAAATATAGTTTGATTTTTTCCAATCTATGTATAAAGGTTTATCTAGTTTATTAAAAACACTAAAAGCCATGATTCCTTTTTCAGCCCAAAATGAGTATTCAACTTTTATAGTATCATTTTCATAGAGGTAAGTTTTGTCTTGTGCTTTCGTGTTAGTACTCTCTGTTTTGTATAACTCAACATATGATTTGCAACTAAAACATACAATAGAAATTAGAGTAATAAAGAAGATTATCCTTTTCATATTTTGTGGTTTCAATTTTGTGAAATTCTAGTTTGTATATTATTCATTCAACTTCCCTTAACCATTTTATCTATTCCATATTCCGTTGTGTAGGGTGGCACAAAATTTAATTTACCATTTGTTGCTTTTGTATCAATTACAAAACTGCCAAACAAGCGTTTATATAATTCAGGCTTAATAGTTTTAATAATTTTTCTTAAAAACTTTGGAATAGAAATTAAATTGTCTTTTTCACCTAAAGATTGTTTAATCATTTGTATCAAAACATCTGTAGAAATTGGATTTTTATCACCAGGAATAAAAATGCCTTGTGCTTGTTGGTCGATAATTGTGTTTAAAAGTTCAACTAAATTATCTACAAAAACCATTGTTCTTAAGTTACCAATATTGCCAAATGGCAATGGATGTTTTTTTTGGCAGAGATGAATTAATCTATCCATATTTCCTTTAACACCTGCTCCATACACCATTGGTGGACGAACGATTGCTACTTTAAAATTTTCAGATTGTATTGTTTGTAAAAATTGCTCCGCTTCTAATTTGCTTTTACCATAAGCATCTTCAGGGAAGCACTCACTTTTTTCTGTAATTAAACCTCTATCTTCTTTGCCATATACTTTTACAGAACTGATATAAATAAAATGTTTTACACCTGCTTCCTTTGCATTAGTAGCAAGTGTTTTTGTAATATCAACATTCACTTTAAAATATTCACTGTCGTCTTTACAATCCATATCGTGAGCTTTTCCAGCTAAGTGAACAATGCTATCAAACCCAGTAAAATCAAAGGTTTTATATTTATCATCCCTTACAGATAAAGTGGTCATCTCAAAACGTTCTTTGTTGTATTCAATAAAACGTTTGCCACACAAATTATTCATAGTGCCTTAGCGTCTTTGTGGCTATCTTTTTCTAAATAAATTATTCAACATTGGTTTTACATATTCAAAGACTTTGTTGCTATATTTTAAACTTAGTTTGAACATATTTGTATTAATTCCATTTTCTGCACAAGCTCTTACAATTTCTTGGTTTAAAACAATACGACTTTTTAAATTTTCATTACTTGTTCCACCAGTTCTCATCATTACAATCGTTTCTGGAATGTATTTGTAAGAAACTTTATGAGTATATAAAAAACGAATGAGTAACTCATAATCAGCAGCTATTTTGTAGCCCATTTTATAATAACCATATTTTTCAAACAATTCTTTTTTGCAATAAAATGCAGGATGTGCAGGCATATAGCCTTTTGCAAACTTTGATGGTTTCCAGCTTTTACTTGAATAATGGCGAATTACTTTTTTTAAATTATCTGGATTTACAAAAGAAATATCGCCAATAATTGAGTCAACATTATTTTCTTTAAATGCTTTTGCAATTTTACTTACAGCGTTATTACTTGCTAAAAAATCATCGCTATGAATTAAACCCACAACATCACCTGTTGCCATTTGAATACCTTTATTTAAAGCATCGTACAAACCTTTATCTTTTTCGCTAACCCATTGTGCAACGTGGGGAAATTGCTTTACAATTTCAATTGTATTGTCTTTGCTTAAACCATCAACAATAATATGTTCAATATTGGGATAATCCTGTGCAGCAACACTTTCAAGCGTAGTAGCTAATGTTTTTGAACTATTGTATGTTATGGTAATGATGGATATTTTCATAAAAACCCCTAATCACTAAATGGAAATTAGAAAATGATTGAAATTAATGCAAGTAACAATGCAAGCCC
>JAPLER010000181.1 GCA_026391115.1 Bacteroidota bacterium
CTTTTTCATAAAACTGCTTAGTTAATTCTTTTTCAACAACAGGTATAAAACTCCTTTTTAAGTCTGCATTGTCAGGTATTACAACTAGCAAACCATATTTACCAAATAATGTATTTACCAGATTAAAAGTAGCCTCTTGAATACTTGTGTCTAATGTATAGCTATTTCTAAAAATGTCACTCAGCTCTTTACCAAATGGATTCACAGCAATTTGTCCTTCAATTTCATTAATCATTCTTATGAAATCTTTGTCAACTTTCATTCGCCCAACAGCACCTGTTTGCTGTGTATTCCAAATTAGCTTTTTTTGTTGCAAGGTAATATTGCCCAATTCATCAAGGTCAGCATCTTCGCTACCCATATAATACACTGGCACAAAATTGTAAGCAGGCAACTGTTCGCTTAAATCATTTGCCATTTTAATGGCGTGAAAAATTTTATAAATAAAATATAATGGACCTGTAAAAATATTGGGTTGATGAGCCGTTGTAACTGTAAAACAATTTTCGTTTTTCAATAATTCAATATGCTTTAGTTGAGCACTCGTAGCATTGTTGTTGGCATATTGTTGTGTAAAATAATTTACAAGTGTTGTTCTGTTATTGTAGTTCTTTTGTTTGTTTTCTATGGCTTTTAAAATACCATTTATATTGGGTTGATAAGTGTAGAACTGTTGTAAATGCTCATTTTGTTCAACATAATCTGTAACTAATTTTGAAAAAAAATGAGTTTGTTGATATGGCAGCGTTCTACAGTGATAAATCATAAAACAAATGTAAGTAGTTGCATTGCATTGTAGATACATTTATGCTTTGTTGTTAATTTTTTCAAACCATTTTTTTATGTAATGCTTAACAATATTATTTTCACCACCTTATCTTTAAATAATGAAAAAAATAATCATATACTGTTTTTTATTATTGTGTTTGTTGGCAGGTATTGCAGCTTATATGGTTTTGGGTAGCGGTACAAACTTTAACGAAGCCAGTAAAACTATTTTGGTAGACGAGAGTAATACCAATAAAGAAGGATTAATAAAATTGCTGAAGGAAAAAGATATTATTTCTAATGCTTTTGTATTTGAGCAACTAGGCAATCAGTTAAAAATATGGGACAGATTTAAAAGTGGTAAATACAAGATTAATAAAGGAGAAAGCCCATTGGATATTGCAAGAATTTTTAGAAATAATAAGCAAGCCGAAGTAAATCTTGTTATCAATAAAATAAGAACAGTTAATGATTTGGCAAGGTTGATAGGAAGAAACTTTTCTACTGATTCTGCAACGGCATTATCCATATTAACCAATCCTGCAACTTTAGCAACTATAAATGCAGATAGCAATAGTTTAATTTTTAATATTATACCCAACACTTATAATTTTTACTGGAGTACACCAGTAGAGAAAATGCTGGAAAAACTAGCTGTAGAGTCTAAAAAGTTTTGGGACAATAACGATAGAACTAATAAAGCTGCCAACTTAGGTTTAACACCTTATCAGGTATATACTATTGCAAGTATTGTAGAAGAAGAAACCAATAACGATGCAGAAAAAGGAAACATTGCCAGTGTGTATATTAATAGAATGAATAAAGGAATGAACTTGGCAGCAGACCCAACTGTAAAATTTGCTTTAAAAGATTTTGCTATTAAGCGTGTTTTGCACGAGCATCTAAATGTACAATCTCCATATAATACTTATAAAGTAAAAGGCTTGCCGCCAGGTGCTATATGTACACCAAGCAAAAAAACAATTGATGCTGTTTTAGCTGCAACACGCACAGATTATTTGTTTTTTTGTGCTGATGCCAGCTTCAATGGCACGCATCATTTTAGTAGCAACTATGCCGAGCATGAGCAATATGCTAAAGCTTATCACAGAGCACAAGACCAAAGGAAAATAAAATAGTTAATGACCAAATTTGAAAGAATATTAGTTTCATTTCCACCTATTGCTTTTTTAATTAAAAAAAGTAAAACCTTTAATGTGCCTGGGTTTCAGGGTTTGCCGTTGTACGATGTGGTGGTGTTTTTCTTTCAACAAATTAATAGGGTAGGGCTTAATGCAAGAGCTGCTTCTATATCTTTTAACTTTATAATGGCTATACCAGCTGCTTGTATCTTCATCTTTACATTAGTGCCTTACTTGCCCATAGCCAAGCTGTTTAATGTTGAACTATTAAAGCTAACCAGAGAACTTACACCCAACCAATCTACTTATTTATTTGTAAAAGATTTTTTAGATGATTTTTTTGGAAGACAGCGTGGTGGCTTACTTTCTTTTGGTATTTTATTGGTACTATTTTATGCATCAAATGCAATGATGGGTATTATAAGAACATTTGATAATTCCATTGCAGAGAAAAAAGGTTGGCTGTTTCATAAAAGATGGAGGGCAATTAAACTTACTTTTTTAATGATGTTTTTGGTAATTGGTTCTATACTAATTTTAATAGGACAAGAACAACTAACAGTATTACTCAAAAAGCTTTTCCATATTTCACGCAGGGGTAAAATACCTTGGTGGAGTAGTGTAAGATGGATACTTATTGTAACATTGGTTTTTTATAGTATAGCTTTCATTTACAAGTTTGCACCTAGTGTACATAAGCGTTGGAAACTATTATCTCCAGGTGCTATATTGGCAACATTGCTTTTATTAACTACTACTATTTTATTTTCATATTGGGTAAACAATTTTGCCAATTTCAATAAAGTATATGGCTCTATTGGTACTGTATTAATTATTATGAATTTAATTTACTTTAACTCTATGGTGCTGATAATAGGTTTTGAGTTAAATGTAAGTATTACACAACTGCTTGCCAAAGCCAATATGAGAGAGCACCACAGTAAAGTAATTGAAGAAATTGAAGCTGCTAGTTAAAATGATAAAGGCGAGCATTTTGCTCGCCTTTATAACTATTTATAATATTTATTACTTAGTATAATTTACCCAATATTCTTGTGTACCTAAACCTGCTGATCCAACCCATTACTGTAAATGCGAGAAAATGCGTTGATGACTGGTCTCTTATTTTATAGCCTTCGGCAAATTCGTAACTCATACACTTTGTGTTGCGAAAAATTTATGTTTATTAATTGTTGCTAAAAGCAACAGAAAACAACTTCGAGGCTACAAGCCATAACTGTTCGAAACCTGTTAAGTATTGTTAAACAAATGTGGTGCAAGCTTTGGATTTCCACCACATAGTATTACTATTTCTTTTATAATTTCATTTTCAAGTTCTATTTCAAATTTTAGTTTAGCAA
>JAPLER010000173.1 GCA_026391115.1 Bacteroidota bacterium
CTGTGCTGATGTATTAGTAGAAAAAAATAAAATTCATAATTTATTTGATGCAATGCTTACCAATACTTCTGCAAATAATGGTGTGTTTTTAGGTGCAACGCCAACAGCTGGGCACGATAATAATGTAGTGAATAACCTTATTTATAATATGAATGGAAATGGGGCAATTTATGGTATTACCTGCACATTTGGTGGTAATGCAAAAATGTATCACAATACAATAGTACTTGATGATCAAAGTGCTACAACAGGATTAACTTATGGCATTTACCAGCCTGTACAAGCTACTGGTATTGATTTTAGAAACAATATTGTTTATGTTACAAGAAGCGGCTCTGGTGTTAAAAGTTGTTTATGGTATGGCACAAGTTTATCAACCATTAATAGTAATAATAATGTGTTATTTACCACTACAGGAAAAATAGCAACTCTTCAAAGTACAACATATACAACGCTTGCAAATTGGCAAGCAGCAAGTGGCAATATTTATGATCAGCAAAGTATAAGCATAGATCCAGTATTTACAAGCATTACAAATTATAAACCCACAGCAAGTGCAATTGATAATATTGGAGCATCAGTAGGCATTACAACAGATATGAATGATAGTATAAGAAGTAATAATCCTGACCCAGGATGTTATGAGTTTGCTTCAAGTTTACCTATAACGCAACTTGATTTTAAAGGCGTACAAAAAAATGGCATTACAACATTAATTTGGACAACAGCATCAGAAATGAATAACAATGGATTTGAAATTCAAAAATCTTACACAAATACTGATTTTGTTAAGATTGGTTTTGTTAATTCAAAAGCTGCAAATGGAAATAGTAATACAATACTTGAATATAGTTTTGAAGATATTGAAACTAAAGGCAAGAATGTTTATTATAAATTAAAACAAATAGATAAAGACGGGAAATTTAGTTTTAGTAAAACTATACTTATTAAAGGGGCTTTGGCTACATCTTTAAATGTTACAACATTGTTTCCTAACCCAGTTATAGATCAAATGCATCTGGTTGTAGCATCACCATTTCAAACCAAAGCCACAATTATTATTTATGATATTTTTGGTAAAATAGTAAAACAGCAAAGCGTTGATTTATTGGCAGGAGAAAATATTAAGAACATTAATATTAGTCAACTTGCTGGAGGAAGTTATGTTTTGAAATTAGTTTGTTTTAATAGCTGTGAAAATGCAATTAATAAGTTTATAAAAAAATAGACTAGGTTTGCTGTAATGTAAATATAAAGTCTAATTATGGAAATATTACACGTTAGTGCCGAATGTTATCCTATGGCTAAAGCAGGTGGCTTGGGAGATGTAGTGGGTGCTTTGCCTAAATATCAATGTCAGGCTGGGCATTTTGCCAAGGTAATTATGCCAATGTATAGAACCAAGTTTTTGTACAATAACGAATTTGAGGTTGACTTTAAAGGCAGTGCCTACTTGGGCAATACTTATTTTGATTTTACTATCATAAAAGAAAAGAGTGGCAAACTAGGTTTTGATTTGTATTTGGTAGATATTAATGGCCTGCTGGATAGAGATAAGATATATGGATATGATGACGATACAGAACGTTTTTTAAGCTTTCAGATTGCTGTGTTAAGCTGGTTAAATA
>JAPLER010000076.1 GCA_026391115.1 Bacteroidota bacterium
CGAAATTAGCTGGAGCCGTTTAGAAACAATGGATGGCGTGTTTAAAGAAGGTGATAAAGTAAAAGTGAAATTGCTTGAAGTTGATCAAAGAACAGGTAAATTCAAATTAAGCCGTAAAGCCTTAATGCCAAGACCAGAAAGAACGCAACCACCTAGAGACGAACAAAAACAAGCACCCAAATCGGATAACTAATTTTTATTATAATTTATAGTTCAAAGTCGGTGCAGTATGTACCGACTTTTTATTTTAGTACTATATTCTTTTTCCTAAATAAATTACTTTGTTTTGTCGTTATATATCAGGTAACTAAATTGCAAGCTCAATGCAAAAAGTCGTTTTATACATTATTATATTAGCAATTGCCAGCACAAGTGTTGGCTGTAAGTCTGTTAGAAAAATTACGAATAAAGACAATTCAACTAATACTTCCAATAGAAAAAAAACAAAAAGAAAAGTAGAATTTATTGATGGCATTGAAATTACGCCTGGTGCTGTAGTAAAATCTAAACATAAACCCAACACTACAAAACAAGGTAATATTATTGTAGATGTGCCAAACAATCTACCAGCAACTAGTAATATTAAAATTGAGAAAACCAGTTTGTTACAACATAAGTATGCTATAATTTTAGATACTTACATAGAGAATATTGCCAATCTTAAATTGTTTAATTTAATTGACGATTGGTGGGCTACAAATTATTGCTTAGGTGGTACTACCAAACAATGTGTAGATTGTAGTGGATTTACAGGAATGTTGTACAGAGAAATATTTAAAGCCAACCTGCCACGTACTGCTAGTGAACAATACAATGCATTACAAAAAATAAATAGAGATGAATTAAAGGAAGGTGATCTTGTATTCTTTAAAGCATCAAAACGTGGACATATATCACACGTTGGATATTATTTATGCAACAATAAATTTGTTCACGCATCCACAAGTAATGGTGTAATTATTAGCGATTTAGATGAAACTTATTGGAAAGGTAAATTGGCTGGTTGTGGTAGAATTGATTACTAAAAGTTATTTAAAAATTCAAGTACTGCAGTATTAGCGATATCTGTTGCTTCCAACATTCCCATATGTCCAACATCCTCCAATATTTTTATTTGTGCTATGTATGGTAAATGCACTTGCTGCAATACGTCTTGCAGAGGTACTGCAACATCTTCTGTGCCAATAATAAATAACACAGGAATATTTAATGATTTTAATAATATCGTTTTATCTTCTCTGTTCATCATTGATATATAGTATTGTTGCAATGATGATACTGTAAATTGATTGCCTTTTTCTATCAACGACTCTACAACTTTTGGAAATTGTTGCTTAAAATTTTCAGCAAATAAGTTGGGTATAGTATTTTTCAAGAAAGCAAAAGCACCATATTCAGCCATTATCTCTATACCACGTAATCTTACTTGTTTTTTTTCTTTACTATCTGCAAATGCTGTAGAGTGTATCAAACCTACAGACTTAACAATGGCGGCATATTTTTTTGCAAATGCCAGACTAATATAACCACCCATACTATGTCCCAAAATACTTATTTGTTGGTTATCTGAAAGTTGTAGTGATTGATACAAAGCATAAATAACATCTGCATAATCATCAATAGTAATATTATCTTTTGCAAGTAAATCAGAATCTCCACTGCCTGGTAAATCAGGAATAATTAACCTATAATGTGGTTGTAAAAATTCTTTCTGTAATTGCCAAATACCAGCGTCTTCGCCAAAGCCGTGCAGTAAAAAAACAAGTTTACCACTGCCAATATCTGTATAACTTATTCTTGTATTATTATAGTTGAACG
This sequence comes from Bacteroidota bacterium, assembly GCA_026391115.1. Classification (GTDB taxonomy): domain Bacteria; phylum Bacteroidota; class Bacteroidia; order Chitinophagales; family Chitinophagaceae; genus CAIVPM01. The sequence continues at coordinate 1,819 of JAPLER010000076.1, forward strand.
ATGTTGTCATGGTAGCAAATGTGCAAATAATAACATTGCGTTATTGCAAAAAAATGTGGAGTATAGGTATTTATAAAGCAAGATATTTTACCCTTAAAAAATAAATCCTTAACAATTTACTAAATGAGTTTACATCATTAAGCAATGCAAAAAAATTAAATAATTGGTTGTTAAACAGGTTAGGCTAATAGGCAATATTAAAAAACCTCGAAGTATATTGCTTCGAGGTTTTTGCTATAAAATAAACTTTAAAAACTATGCTATAGTAATTGAATCATCTAAATAAACATCTTGAATAGCATTTAAAATACCTACACCTTCGTTCATTGGACGTTGGAATGCTTTTCTACCACTAATTAAACCCATACCACCAGCACGCTTGTTAACTACTGCAGTTGTAACAGCTTCTGCCATATCGCTTGCACCGCTACTTGCACCACCACTATTAATTAATCCTGCACGACCCATATAGCAGTTTGCTACTTGGTAACGAGTTAAATCAATTGGATGATCACTAGTTAATTGTGTATAGATTCTTTCATCGTTTTTGCCATAAGCACTTTCTTTGGTGTTTAGTGCCTTATAACCACCATTGTTTTCTGGTAATTTTTGTTTAATAATATCAGCTTCAATAGTGCAACCCAAATGATTAGCTTGACCACTTAAATCAGCAGAAACGTGGTAATCAACACCATCTTTCTTAAATCCTGGATTACGTAAATAACACCATAAAATTGTTGGCAAACCTAATTGGTGAGCCATATCAAAAGCTTTACTAACTTCTTGAATTTGACGTGTACTTTCATCACTACCAAAATAAATAGTTGCACCCACTGCAGTTGCACCTAAATCCCAACATTGCTTTAGAGATGCAAACATTATTTGATCAAATTTATTAGGATAAGTCAAAAACTCATTGTGGTTAATTTTAACAATCAATGGAATTTTATGAGCATACTTGC
>JAPLER010000341.1 GCA_026391115.1 Bacteroidota bacterium
GTCAACAAAAAAACCATTGACTACTCCCCCATAAAGATTTTTCGCAAATTTTGTCCTAAAATCACTCTGAATTTTATCTTTTGTGAATTGTTTTATTACATCTTTAGTGAAAAGATTATTTAAGTAATTTAAAGTAAAAGCATAATTGACAATACCATCTGCCGTACCTAAAAGTGCAAGTATAGTATCACTTTTTGCTAGCCCATTATTGATACAATCATTAAAAAGAAGTCTCGGAAGAATAACACTCTTTTCAGATTGTAGATCGACTAACTTATAGAAATCTTTAAAATCACTGATTCCCATTGCGAATCGACCATTAATGATTCTGTTAAATTGAAAATTTTCTCTTATACCAACGGGTAGCCTCTCCGATTTAATTCTTTTAACTTCTCTACCAATGCTGTAGTTATATACTACTATCTCAAAATAACTTGAAATTGATTTAGGTATATATTCTGTAAAAACAATTTCATCTTCTGATAATCCAAAACCAAGCGGTTGATTTGGAATTTCTTTATTGGTCTCAAATAGAATCGAATTTCCCATTTTTCTCATTCCGCCTAAATCATACACTTGAAGTGCAATTTTACCATCAGTACCAGCAGAAGTAAAATAGGCAACCAACATTTTTGATTTTGATGGATTCAAAAAAAGTTTTGGCCCATTAACATTATCTCCCGTCAAAGTTTGCTCCCTACCATCTTTTATATAGGTAACTTTATCGGCATAAGATTTAATTATTAAGCCGGGTAATTTGATTTGTTGAGGTACAAATAATTTTGCACCAAAGCTGAAAATCACATCAAAATTGATTTGTCCAATCGGTGCATTATATGCTTCTATCAATGCATTTTGGAGAACAGTCTCTTTTTCATAAAGTACATTGGTTTGAGATTTTGCTAATTCAGAAAAATAAATGGGTGTTTTAAGTGCAATCATTCTCTGTTCTTCTGCTTTTTTTTCTTGTGCTTCTCTCTCCTTTCTTTCACGTGCATGTTTCACCCAATCTCCAATAATTTGTGCACCCGTAGTTGCTAATTTACCATACAATTCCAACTTTTGTTGTTCAACTAAATTTAAAGTTGAACCGGTCATTGAATAATTATTTAAAGCATCCATTGAGTTAGATAAACTCTGATAATTTTGTACGGGTTTGATGTTGTTCGCTTTTCTCAGAGCTTCTTGTGCTAATGCATAATTACCATTACTCATGGCGTTCTGCATTTCATTAATATTCTTACTGCATTTCATTAATATTCTTATTATATTGTTCTTCCTGAGAAACTGTGCTTCTGTTTATATTAGAACTATTATTCGTTGATGAAGTTTGTTTTGTAGCAGACTGATTGTTTTTATTTTGATTGGAGGAAGATGATTGGTTTTTTGAAGTATTTTGAGTATTATTCTTTACTGGAGGTTTCTCTCCATTCATAGCTTTAATTGCATTAGGCACCATCGGATATGGGTTATAAATTGTTACAAGCCCATCTTTGATACGTAAATTTTGAAAACTCACTTTACCTGATTTCCAAATTGCAATACCAACTTTATCATCAGCAAATCCTATGGGTTGTTTTGTACAATTGACTATAGGATTTCTTGAATAGGTATTAGGGCTTTGACAACCACTTGCATCAAATATCACTTCACACAACTTTCTACCTTCATAAAAAGCATCAGCAACGCAAGCAATGTTTTTTGAAATACTTAATTCAGAAAAAAGATTACTACCCAATTGTTGAATAGTATATTTTTTACCATCCCAAAACAAATAATCGGTGGGTTTAATATTCCACTCTATATCTAAGAATGCAGTCTTATCTATTACATAAAGCTTATAATTAGCAACGATTTTTGCTGCAATATCTCCACCATTGCCATTGGGATTTATTGGATTTTGATAACAAGATAATACACCTGTTTGTGCTATGAGAAAAAAATGAAAACTTAAAAGAGCTATAAGTATTGTAAACTTTTTCATATCATTTTTATATTTTAGAAATCAAATTTAAAAAATTTTGATAAATAAAAAAAATATTGATACTTATTGTAAACACACTATTATTTGAATAACACTCATAGGTTAACTACTTTTAATGTCTTATAATATGTCTAAATTGACATAATATCTTTTTTAGGAATTTGTAACATTTAAGGTGAAAATTTACACTTGCCAAGTTAGTCGAAGTTCTCCATTTATATTCTCAAAGTTGTAAAATATTTAACATCAATTTGGAAATATTCAGAATTGTTTACAAACTTGTTATAAAAACATAGCATATATAATCAATAAAGTGATAAAATATACATAAAAAACAGGGCACAGTTTCGTGCACAGTTTTAACCCAAAACAACCCATTTATACCAACATATTCAAACATAAACCTTGCATATTCCGTTCTAACTGAATATCCTGTTGAAATTGACACTTTATGATTAAAATTATTACTGTTTGTCAGAAAAGCATCAATTTATGTAAATTGATATAGTTTTATGGGAATTACCGAATTTTTCTGTAATTAGTTATAATGTATTGTGATACTTTAATGTCATACAAACTTCTTATTAAGTTCTGTATCTTCAATATAGATTTATGAAACTTGTCTTTAAATACAATCTATATTCATTTAATAAGTTCCATATCTTCAACATAGATTTATGAAACTTGTCTTTAAATGCAATCTATATTCATTTAGTAAGAGGATATATCTTTTTTATATAAATAACCAAAATAACTCTAAGAATATAGTTATAGAAAGAGATAAATTTGAAAATAAAGTTATACCTAGAAATAAAAAATAAAGAAATAGATAATATTTGATATTCAAAGACATCATAATTATTACCTCAATAAATTAGCTAGTTAATAACGAATACTTCAACCAAGTGGAACGTAGTTCAAACCTTCGGTTTTCCCCAAAAAAATTCCGCTACACCCTTATCACTAATTAATCGAACAAGAGAAAAATATTACATTTACATCAGAATTTACAAAAAGACAAAATGTAAAGATTTTATTTTGATACTTCTGTTTTTGATGGTGTGTTTGACAAGGAATTTGATGAAGCTACACTTCAACTTTTTGAGAGGGTTAAGTTGGGACAAATTATTTGTGTATTTTCAGACTTGACAGAAACTGAATTATTGAACTCTCCAGAAAATGTGAAAGAGCATTTTAAGAATTTACCAAAACAGAATATCGAGAGAGTGCTTGTAACAGATGAAATCTTAACGCTTGCCACAAAATATGTAGCAGAAAAAGTTGTAGGACAAACAAGTTTTGATGATTGTGTACATATTGCAACTGCAACAGTTTATAAGGCTGACATTTTAGTAAGTTGGAATTTCAAACACATTGTAAATGTTTATAGAATTCGTGGCTATAACTCAATCAACATTCGATCAAATTATCAATCATTAGAAATACGTTCACCAAAAGAAATTTTAGAATATGAAGACTGAAACTAAAAAACCTGCACAAGAAAAAGAATTTGATACAGTTAAAACTTTTAGAGAAATCAAAGACAAAATATCTTCGGAAATGGCAAATATGAACTTCGATCAAATCAAAGAATATTTGAAGACGAATAGTGCAAAACTCTATACGAAATAGGTTTGTCGTTGTTTGGACTTATGTAATCATTTTTGTGATATTTCAATTTCATACAAACTTCTTATTAAGTTCTGTATCTTCAATATAGATTTATGAAACTTGTCTTTAAATACAATCTATATTCATTTAGTAAGAGGATATATCGTTTTTATCAAAATATAAAAGTTTGTTTTAATATTTTGTGAATTATAACATTGGTATTAAATCAGCTGCCTTTTGTTTTACTTCATCAATTACTTCAGCATATATCTGTGTCATTGCAATTGATGAATGACCTAATAATTTAGAAACTGTGTATAGTGAAACACCGTTTGTAAGAGCCATTGTAGCAAAAGTGTGTCTGCCAACGTGCATATGTAAATTCTTGTTAATCTCAGCTTTTTTTATCTATCTCCTTGTTCGCCTTATTAGTAAATCGGACTATGGAGTCTTAAGCGTTCTCTTTGGTATCACCTTTGTTCTTGCAAATCTTCTAGATTTTGGCACTACTGCAACGCTCTATTCTTATCTTCCTACCCTCATTGAAAAAAAATCAGAGAACGCCTACCGATTAATTAAAAGTACTTTTTTTTATCAGACGTTGTTTTCGAGTATCGTCATCGGATTTCTGCTCA
>JAPLER010000271.1:0-759 GCA_026391115.1 Bacteroidota bacterium
TATAACAGATATTAATATCATAATTAACTATACTCAAAAAAAGCTGTTTCAAATTTTGAAACAGCTTTTTTATTTGCAAAACAATTGCTATAATATTCTAATATGATGCTTAACGAATTGAATAGTTTGCAAACAGCTAAGCTACAACAAGAATTATTCAAATGTTGTGGCTCTACTAAATGGAGCAAAGAATTAGCTGCTTGTTTTCCTTTTGATAATATTGAAGGATTGATGTATTGCTCAGATAAAATATGGGCAAAGTGCAGTGAAACAGATTTTTTAGAAGCATTTACACATCACCCCAAAATTGGCGATATAGAAAGCCTTAAAAAGAAATTTGCCATTACTGCTGGTTGGGCTAGTAATGAGCAAAGTGCTGCCACAACTGCATCGCAACAAACATTTGAGGAATTTGCAAAAGGCAATGATGATTATGAAAAGAAATTTGGTTACATATTTATTGTGTGTGCCACAGCCAAAACTGCTGATGAAATGCTTGATGTTTTATTTGCTAGATTATCCAATACTAAAGAAGAAGAAATTAAAATTGCTGCTAACGAACAAAATAAAATGACACATTTAAAGCTTAATAAACTAATTAAAAATTAGTAATTAAATATTACATTCTACTGCAACATTTGTAATTATTGATTGCTAACTATTAATTTAACAAAATGAACCAACTTACAACACATATACTACTTGACACCATAAAGGGCAAACCTGCACAGAATGTAAAAATAATTTGGTACAAAAAGA
>JAPLER010000271.1:778-2048 GCA_026391115.1 Bacteroidota bacterium
GAAGTTTTTACAAAATACTACAAGCACGAAAATCAAAAAATAGTTAATTCTTTAGGTCTATTAGTAACAGCATAAAAAAAGAGTTCTAACTTTCATTAGAACTCCTTCTATGTTCATAGCAATCGAAGAGGCCTATCGTTACTAGGCTTTAGGTGCAGCAGCTAAAATTTCATCATCCACTTCTGCTGCATATTTTTCAAAGTTATTAATAAACATTTGTGCTAATTTCTTAGCAGTTACATCGTAATCATCTCTATTTTCCCAAGTGAATTTTGGATGTAAAATTTCTTTAGGTACGTTAGGACAAGTTTTAGGCATCATCATCCCAAATATTGGATGTGCTTCAAATTCAACATTATCTAGTTCTCCGTTTAAAGCAGCAGTAATCATAGCTCTCGTGTAACTTAATTTCATTCTTTTTCCTACACCATAAGCTCCCCCACTCCATCCTGTATTAATCATCCAAACATTCACTTTGTGTTCTCTCATTTTTTCACCAAGCATTTTTGCATAAAATCCTGGGTGCAGTGGTAAAAATGGAGCTCCAAAACAAGCACTAAAAGTAGCTTTAGGTTCTGTAACACCAGCTTCTGTTCCTGCAACACGTGCAGTATAACCGCTTATAAATTGATACATTGCTTGACCAGGAGTTAACTTACTAACTGGAGGTAAAACACCATAAGCATCGCAAGTTAAAAAGAAAATATTTTTTGGTAATCCGCCTATACTTGGTTCTAATGAATTGCTGATATAGTTTAAAGGATAACTAACTCTTGTATTTTCCGTAATCGGTTTTGCAGCAAAATCAATTGCATTTGTATTACCAACAAATCCAACGTTTTCAACTAGAGCACCTTGCTTAATAGCTCTAAAAATTTCTGGTTCTTTTTCTTCAGTTAAATCAATAAGCTTGGCATAACAACCTCCTTCAAAATTAAATACAGAGTTGCTCGTCCAACCATGCTCATCATCGCCAATTAATTTTCTATTTGGATCTGCACTTAACGTAGTTTTTCCTGTTCCACTTAAACCAAAAAATACAGCAACATCTCCATCATTACCCATATTAGCACTACAGTGCATACTTAGCACGTTTTTATTATGCGGTAAAATGTAGTTAAGGATAGTAAAAATTCCTTTTTTCATTTCGCCTGTATAACCAGTGCCACCAATGATAATTGTTTTATGTGTAAATGAAACTATCGCAAAATTGTGCTGACGTGTTCCATCAACTGCAGGATCTGCTTTAAAGCCTGGTGCTTGTAGAATA
>JAPLER010000339.1 GCA_026391115.1 Bacteroidota bacterium
TACTTATGCTAATCTTTTATACAAACTTGGTAAAAAGGATGAAGCTATTGAAGCAGAAACAAGAGCCTTATCAAAAGCAGCTAATGATGATGAAAAAAAGTCATATCAAGCAGCTTTGAATAAAATGAAAAAAGGAGAGAAGACTTGGAAATAAATTTGTAAAATGAAAAGACTAATTCCTTTGTTTCTTGTGTTTCCTGTATTCGTTTTTTCTCAAAATGGCGGGGTTGTTTTTGAAAAAAAAATTTCAAATTGGAGTGCGGTAATAACTAAAGCAACAAAAGAAAACAAGTATATTTTTGTTGATTGCTACACTACTTGGTGCAAGCCCTGCAAAGAAATTAAAACAAAAGTTTTTTCTTTTAAAAAGGCTGGCAATTTTTTTAATAAACATTTTATAAATATTGCACTACAAATTGATGCAACTAAAAAAGACAATTCAAATATTGTGGCTGTAAGAAATATGTTTAAACATCTAAAAGATAGTTGTAAAATAAACTATTACCCTACATTTTTAATCTTTACAAACACCGGAAAATTAGTACATAAATTTACAAGAGGCGAAAACCCAAATGATATAATTGGCAGAGCAAAAGAAGGTTTGCAAAAAAGCGAACAATACTACACACTTGTTGAAAAACTAAAAATGACACAAGATAGAAAATTGCTTGAAACTGTTTGTGCTAAAGCTTTTGAAGTAGGTGATAGTATTGATAATTATCTAAAATTATACATAGAAAATAATCCAGTTTTATTTACAAAAGCTAACGGATATTTTTTAATTAAATATCTCGATGGTGGTATTGAATCTTTTGCATTTAAATATTTGTATAATAATTACAATAAATGGAAAGGAGTTTTAGGGGAAGAAAAAATTAATGAAAATTTAGAGAATTCGGTTGCAGGAGTAATTTCAACATATAGCCTTCTTAATAATGATAAAAATATTAATTGGGATAGTTTAATTACTGAATATGATAAACGTTTTCCAGAATTTGGTAAATCTGCTGTATTAAAAGTTAAACCTGAGAAATATAGCAGGAATAACGATTTGGAGAATTATATTAAAGGAATGCAATATGCTTTTAAACAAGTACCTAAAAATGTTTATGCTGATGAGTTAGATAATATTTCTCACGCGATTTTTGAAAATATCAATGATAAAGAACTATTAAATCAAGCACTTAACTGGAGTAAAATGAGTTTGGAGAAAGAGGAACTTGGAGCATACTTAGATACTTATGCAAACCTTTTATACAAACTTGGTAAAAAAGATGAAGCCATTGAAGCAGAAACAAGAGCCTTATCAAAAGCCACTAATGATGATGAAAAAAAGTCATATCAAGCAGCTTTGAATAAAATGAAAAAAGGAGAGAAGACTTGGAAATAATACTGATTTAGAAATCTTGCGTAAAGTATTTATGAACAAAAAAATGTAAGTGCTTTATGCAAGATTTTTAAACTTAATTATACATCTATTTTAATAAACCCAAATCAGGTTGTGCATATTTATACACTTTGAAGTATATGGTTGTTTTGGTTTGATTAACACCTTCAATTTTTGAAATTTCATTTACAAATTCAACAAGGTGTTCATTATCTCTGCACATTACGTCAACTTCTAAATCATAATCGCCACTTGTCATCGCTAAAAAACTAACTTCCTTAAAAGCAGCAATTTGATGAGCAACTTTTTCTTTTAATGTGGCTGGCCTTACATATACTGCAATGTGTGCGTAGCTTCTAAAACCTACTTTGTCTGGATTAACTCTACCAATAATATTTACAGTGCCATCTTCAATTAGTTTATTTACACGTGTGCGAATAGTGCCTACAGATACTTTCAAATCTTCTGCAATATCTGTAAAACTCATTCTGCCATCTTTTTGCAAACAAGATAATACTTGAAAATCCAAATCATCTAACATATCATCAATCATTTATTGGTTAAAAATTTGAGATATAAATTATTTCTTTTTTATTAAACTATCTATTGGGTATTTTGCTTTCATACTATCCATATTGGCTTTTGCCCAAGCTATCAAAACCTCCTTATCTTCCTTACTTAATTTGGCATCGCTATGTATTAAAGTATAGCTATATAAAGGCATTTCACCTTCTTCTACTTGCTCTATTATTTCTTCCATTTTGTGAAATTGTCTTCTCAATTTATAAGTAGCAAATTCATCAAAATTTATTTCGCGTTTCCCTTCATTTACATGATTATTCAAATACCACATTACTGGTTGAAAATTATTATACCAAGGATAAGCTGTGTTATTGCTATGACAATCATAACAACTTTTTTGTAGAATTTTGCCCACGTTATCTGGCATAGTAAATACAGCAGCTACAACTTTTGTAGCATCAACTGTGTTAATATTTTTTGCTGGGCGAAAAAATTGAATAATGACAAATAGGATTAACAATGCCAATCCAATTTTTTTTAATACTTTCTTCATCTTGTTTTAGATTTCTCACAAAGTAATATAGATTAAATAAAAAACATCCCGAAAGTTTTAAACTTTCGGGATGTTGATAAATTGCTAATTTAGATTTAGTGTTTTTTCTTTTGGATATTTTACAGTGTAAGTGAATTTTATTTTTTTGCTTTCGCCTGCGTTTAATTTTATTTTCCAGTTTAAAATGCCCAAATCAGTGTTCACTTCTGCTCCTCCATCATCAAGCAATTCCACTTCAATTTCTTTATTGCTGGTCAATGGAAACTGATCTTTCAATAATAAATTAATAGCTTCTTTTTTGGTATTTTTAACTGTTATTTGATAAGTGAATTTTTGTAATTTATTTGTACCTAAAAATTTAATGCTACTGTAGTCAATTAATTTATCTCTTTTAATTGTAACACGTTTATCTCTACCCAAAGTTAAATTTAATGTATCGTTTGTGCTTGTTGGGTCTATAAAAGATTTACCAACATAAGTACCTTCAAAAATAATATTGGCTTCGCCTGGCAATAAATTTAGTTTGCCCCAATCTGCAATTTCTGCAAGTAAATAAGCGTCTTTATCTAGTTTAGGTACAGCATAGTGCTTATATGTTGCATCAATATCTTGTGTAGCAATGGTAGCAGTTTGTGTTTTACCATTTGTTGGCACATCGTAAGGTAAATCAATGTCGTAGCTAAGGTTTAAAGTATTTTCTGCAACAGAAATATAATCATCTAAACCATCTTTTAAAGTAATTACTATAACACCATTTGCTCCTCTTGCACCATAGATAGAAGTAGATGCAGCGTCTTTTAACACATCGACTGATTTGTAGTTATTAGGATTCAATTTATCTACCTCGCTTTTTTCCATTGGAACACCATTAACAACATATAATGGTTCTGAACTTGACGAAATCGAACCACTTCCTCTTAATCTAATAGTTGAACTTGAACCAACTGCAAATCCTTCTGTTACTTGAACTCCAGCAACCCTTCCTTGCAATTCTTTGAATTTATCATTCTCGTTATATCCATAAGGCTGTATAGAATTCATTGTACTCAATTTTTTATTATAATAACTTACAGGATTTATATAAGCCAAATACCAAGCATTTAAAATTGGTGCAGCACCATATTGGCTTGGTGTTGATGTAGATAATGAAAGTTTAACTTGTTTCCAGTCTATACCAGTTGTTTGAGCAATTTTTGCTTTGGTAATTAATTTTATTGGGCTTTTAATATCATCAACTCTCACATCGTAAAATGGAGTCCAGTAAGCGTTGTTGGCAATATAGCTTATTGTAAAATCATATTTACCACTTGTAGCAGCATTAAGTTGTAGTACTAGTCTGCCAGCTGTAGTAATATTTTTTTTCGATTCCTCACTAATTTGATTTTGAAGTTTAACTTTTTGCTCTTCAATCTTTTTCATTTTTTCTCTAAGCGATTGTTCTGTTTCTCTTAAATCTTGCAGTTTCAATTTATAGTAATCCATTAATTTAATTACTTCTGCAACACTCAATCCTGCTTGTGTTCCTTTTAAATCTCTGTTAGCTCTTAATACTTCATACAATTCATTATTGCTTAGCAATGCTTCGTTTAAAATATTCCAGTTATATTGCATTTTTTCTACACTATCTTCAAGTGTTTTTATTCTATTACTTTTTTCTATAGGTATTAAATAATTGTTGTTAAACTCTACGCCCATAAGCGTTACAGCATTTGGTGTTTTTATTTGAATACTATTTACATCAATAGCATTGGCAATATTATCTATCACCAATTCATTATTGCCTTGTTTTAAATTGGCACTAGCTGTGTGAGTTAGTTCTGCACCGGATTTATAAACTGTTGCATTCTTCAATTCACTTTTTACAATGTTTCTTTCATCATTTGCATATACATTAATTGTTACTAGTGCAAATGCCATCATTAGTATTTTTTTCATATTGTTTATTTTGGCTAATGATGTTGCTTTTTATTGAATTACATAAATGCTTTTTAAAATATTTCTTAAAAAAATGTTAATCTTATTTTGGCAACTAATTAAAAGCTGATTTCATTAAACTTTTAATTTCAATAATTAACAATTAACTTTTAACTATTTTTGAGCCAATGAAAAAAGCAGCCATTCTATTTTTTATTTTCATCGTTACATCAACAGTAATTTTTACTTCTTGTAAAAAAGAGAGTTATATAACCAGCAGCGATGCCTACTTGCGTTTAAGCGAAGACACATTGCATTTTGATACAGTCTTTACAACACTTGGTTCAACAACACAATTCTTAAAAGTGTTTAATCAAAATGAACAAAAATTAAGACTGAGTTCTATACAATTAATGGGTGGTTCTAATTCTTTTTTTAAATTAAATGTAGATGGCGATACTGGCACAATCTTTACCAATATTGACATTCAAGGAAATGATAGCTTGTACTTTTTTGCAAGTGTTAAGATAGATCCAACAATTGCCAACCTGCCTTATTTAGTGAGAGATAGTGTTAAAATTGAATACAATGGCAATGTAAAATGGTTGCAACTTGAAGCTTATGGAAAGAATGCTAGATTTATGCGTGATGTTGTTGTAACTAAAGATAGTAGTGTAACAAGTGATTTGCCAATAGTAGTTTTAGGTAGTTTATACGTTGTGCCAAATGCTACTTTAATCATACCA
>JAPLER010000055.1 GCA_026391115.1 Bacteroidota bacterium
ATGGGATGTTCTGTTATTTATTTAGGTTTGCTTTGGTGTTTTTGATGATGACTGTAATAATTTTTATTATTTCTACTGCATCGGCTTGTACGCTTTCAAACTGTTGTATTGTTAAATAATCTGTTTCTTTAAGTAATTCTAACCAGTAAATAGTTTCGTTTATTTCTTTTAATCCAATAGATAATTTATGTATAAAATCTGCCTTGCTTTCTGCCTGTTCAGCTTCACGAATCATAGCACCTATGCTTGTGCCACTGCGTAATAGTTGTTTACTCAATACAAATTCTTTTTTATCTCCACATAAATATTGATACAATCTTACTACTCGTATTGCAAAGGCAAAACTCTTATTCCTAACATTACTTTCTTTCATAAAATATATTTAAAGTTGCTATGAATTATCCTCTATCAACTATCAACTATCCTCTATCAACTATCAACTATCCTCTGTCCACTGTCAACTATCCACTGTCAACTAATCTGGAATAACCAACTTGTTATTTGTTCTATTCACATCTGCTAATCTCTGTGTTGGGTCTATTTCAATAGACTTGATATCATTAATTTTTTTGTTGATGAAGAAAGAGTAAGTAGGGTGTGTCCACAACCACTCTTTTTCTATAACTCTTGTTGTATTATTTTCTGATGGTTTATTGCCAAACATTAAACTTAGTGGAATATAATGCAATTCTTGTGTACCATCTTTATAAGTAATTAAAACATCAACAGGCATAGGCATTTTGCCAATTCTATCGATGCTTATCATTGGTTTTCCTGTTATTGAATCTGTGTTAATGTTGCCGATTTTATAATCAATAGTTTTGGTGGTATTTACCCAATATTCTTTATACCATTGCAAGGTAATGCCACTTGTTTTTTCTGCTACTCTTATAAAGTCGTTTGGGTTGGGGTGTTTAAATTTCCATATTCTGTAGTACTCCAATAAAACCTTATCCCTTAAACTATCGCTAATGATGTAACCAAGTTGTGATAAAAACGTAGCACCTTTAGAATAAGCAGCTGCTGCATACCCAAAGTTGGTGTTAAAATGGTCGGCGTGTGTAGTCATTGGTTCTTCAAAACCACTTTTTGCCAAACTAAAATAACCTGCATAATCATCTGCCTGTTTTAATGGTAAAGCTATTTTATCTTTTTCATATTGAGCTACTAATTTCTTTTTTGCAGCATCACTAATAAACGGAGATTGCGTTGCCCAATTAGCATTGTAATAATCCATCACTTCATTCTCTGCAAAAGTTGTAAAGCCTTCATCCATCCATCCATACAGGCTTTCATTTGTACCTAAAATATGTTGATACCAACTGTGCATCCATTCATGAAAAACAGTTCCTAAATTATGACTTTTAATTAAGGTTGCCATTGCATACTCCATTCCTCCATCTCCACCTTGTATAAAACTGTATTGAGGATAAGGATAAGCACCAAAACGTTTTTCTATGTAAGGCATTACTTTTTCAGCAGCCCATAACACATTGTTCCAGGCACTATCTGTGCTTTCATTTCCAGCTTTATAAAATGTATGCAACACCAATCCATTTCTTATTTTTTTTGAGATATGTTTATATGCAGTATCAGCAGCCCAAACAAAATCGTGAATATTTTCTCCTTTAAAACGCCAAACTCTTTTATCGTTGTACCTAAGTTCTGTAGGTATCGGTTTTTCAATTATTGAATTGTCTTTGTCGTAACCAAAACCTATTTTCCCATCTTGCAATAGCACTCCAGTTGCAGCGATACAGTACTTATTATCCATCTTAATATTTACATCATAATCTCCCCACACACCATAAAATTCTCTAGCTATATAAGGATTTGCATTCCAGCCTTGATAGTCATATTCCACCATTTTAGGATACCATTGGCTCATACTAAATCTTACACCTTCTTTATTGTCACGTCCACTGCGTCTTATTTGCACAGGTACTTGTGCTTCAAAAGTTACTACCAACTTGGTTTTGGTTTTAGGTAATATTGGTTTTGATAATTGAACTTCTAGAATAGTTTCATGTTCTATTAACTTTTGTGCAACACCATTTATAGAAACTGATGTTACATTTTGATAACCCACTTCATTTGGTTTCAATTTGCTGATTCTATCTTTAACCCTACCATCCCAATCTGGCACAGGATTACCTTCCTTATCTTTTGTGGTACTTAGTTTTCCCAATTCAATACTTCTTACATCCATACTGCTATTGGGTTTAAATGCATTCCAGTATAAATGAAAAAATACCTTGTATAAAGTATCAGGAGAGTTGTTGGTGTATTCAATATTTTCTATACCACTAAACTGATTGGCAACATCGTTGACATCTACATTAATGTTGTATTTAATTCTTTGTTGCCAACGCTCTGGTTGACTAATAGCAAGTGTTGTGATGAATGAAGCAATAACTACAGCAACAATTTTATTCATAAAAAATCTTTTGGCAAATCTAATAGTTGGGCAATAAAAAAGCACAAAACACAATTGTTAAAAAAGTGTTTTGTGCTTTATGTATGTTATTTTCAAAATAAGCTACATTAGATGTTATCAGCTATACACATTGTCATAGGCTGCTACAGTGTTTTCCCAACTATGATTGATTTGCATCATAAATTTTCTCATCCAGCTAAAATGAATTTTATCTTTATAAGCATCTATGGCTCTAGATATAGAATAATGCATATCTGCAACACTAGCATTATTAAATCTTATTCCAAACCCTTCCCATTCGCCCATATCCACAACAGTATCTTGCAAGCCACCTGTACTACGCACCATTGGCACTGTACCATAACGCAAAGCATATAACTGATTTAAACCACAAGGCTCAACCCTGCTAGGCATTAACAAGAAATCGGCACCAGCATACATTAAGTGAGACAGGGTTTCATTGTAACCAATTACAGCGTGGTAATATTCTCCAAACTTACCATTAAAATTTTGTAATTGATGCTCTACACTAGGGTCACCACTACCTAAAATTAGTACACTAAACTGCCCATAATAATTATGCATAGCAGCTTGTATAGTTTGTGGCAACAAATCAGCAGCTTTTTCGCCAACTAATCTTCCTATAAAAATAATTAAAGGTACTTTGGGGTCTAAATTAAATTGAGTGCAAAGCTCTTTCTTGTTCTTTTGTTTTCCTTTTTCTACACTCTTAATGGTGTAATGGCTTTCTAAAAAACTATCTGTTTTAGGATTCCATACTTCATTGTCAATGCCATTTAAAATACCCACACATTTACCCCTTTCATATTCAAATAATTTTTCTAACCCATTGCTACTACTACTCAGTTCGTTCATATAGCTTTGGCTTACAGTAGTTACCCTGTAAGCACATTTTATACCGCTAGCCAATGGATTAATGGTGTTTTGCCAATCCAGTAAACCATACTTCCAGCTATCCCAGGCAGGTATATAATGGCTTTTATCCCATCCCATCCAGCCTTGATATTGTGCATTGTGTATGGTAAGTATTGTTTTAATACCACTTAACTTGTATTTGAAACTATAACAATGCTGCATCATAAAAGGAATTAAACCAGTATGATGATCGTGGCAATGCACCACATCTG
>JAPLER010000086.1 GCA_026391115.1 Bacteroidota bacterium
GTAAATGCTATTACCAAAAGTTTTGATTTAAAAAAAGACGATGAAGTATTAACTACAAATTTGGAATATGGTGCCTGTGATAAAACATGGAGTTACTATTGCGAAAAAGCAGGTGCAAAATATGTAAGGCAACAAATTGACTTTCCTTTAACAACAAAAGAAGCTTTTATAGAACAATTTATAAAAGGTATTACACTAAAAACCAAACTTATTTTTATAAGCCATATTACCAGCACAACAGGTTTAAGATTGCCTGTAGAAGAAATATGTGCCATTGCCAAGCAACAAGGCATTTTGATTTTTATTGATGGTGCACACGCTCCTGCACAAGTTGAAGTTGATTTGCAACAACTAGATGTAGATTTTTATACAGGTGCTTGCCACAAATGGATGATGACACCTAAAGGAAGTAGTTTTTTGTATATAAAAAAGGCATTACAAAATGGTATAGATCCATTAATTGTAAGTTGGGGTTATAAAAGTGCTTTCCCTTCATCTTCTCAATTTTTAGATTATCATCAATTAAATGGAACAAGAGATTACACTGCTTTTTTAACTATACCTACTGCCATAGATTTTATGCAAGAACATCATTGGGATAATGTGGCAAAAGAATGCAGAGAACTTACAAAAGCTAATGCTAATGAGCTTTGCAAGATTTTAAAAGCAAAGCCACTTTGCCCCATTAGTGATGATTTTTTGGTACAACTATATAGTGCAACAATAAAAACAACAGAGCCAGAAAAATTAAAAGAACT
The DNA here is from genome assembly GCA_026391115.1 of Bacteroidota bacterium. Lineage (GTDB taxonomy): Bacteria > Bacteroidota > Bacteroidia > Chitinophagales > Chitinophagaceae > CAIVPM01. The sequence continues at coordinate 759 of JAPLER010000086.1, forward strand.
ATTATACACCAAGTATAAAGTAGAAGTACCAGTAATGCGTCATTTTGATAAAGTGTATTTGCGATACAGTATTCAGGCATTTAACACACAACAACATTTAGACAGTTTTTTTAACGCATTAAAAGATATTATTGCAACAACTAATTTAATAGAAGTATAATTAATTCCTCAATTGCACAATCAAAAAAAGTTTTAAGCGTTTTTTATATAGCAATTGATTCTAGTCGAATTAATTTGCAACAATTATTATTTTACATCTGTAATGTTTAGACTTGTAATGCTTGGAACTGTAATTTCTTTATTTCTTTTAGCTTGTAGTGGTGGTAACGATAATGCTGCAAAAAAAACAGCAAAACCGGATACCGCTTTTGTATATCATCCATTAACACAAAATCAAAAAGAATATTATTATCAGCAAATAACACCATTGTATAATCAGCTATTAGTAAGCAGTGGTTTTAGTGGCTCTGTTTTAGTTGCCAAAAATGGCGAAATTGTTTTTGAAGATTATGTTGGCGAAATAAATCATACTACAAAAGAATACATCACATCATCTAGTAAATTTCATATAGCATCTGTATCTAAAACATTTACTGCTATTGCTGTTTTAAAGTTGATGGAAGAAGGAAAGATTGTGTTAGATGATGATGTAAGACATTATTTTCCTTTGTTTCCTTATGAAAATATTACAGTAAAAAATCTATTAAGTCATAGAAGTGGCTTGCCCAATTATGTGCATTTAATGGATGGCAAAATGGCTGTTACAGAAACATATAAAGTGCGTGGTAGAAAAGGCAGAATGATTACAAGAAAAAAAACTACCATTAAAAAAGATAATACTATAAAAGATGGTTTAATAACCAATGCAGATATGTTGCAATACTTGGTTGATAGACATCCTGCCGTTGAAGCAAAACCAGATACTAGATTTCATTATTGCAATACCAACTTTGCTTTACTGGCTTTAATTGTAGAAAAGGTTGCAGGTATAGATTTTCCAACCTATATAAAACAAAACATCTTTGATCCATTGGGTATGAAAGATAGTTACATTTTTAGCATTAAGGATACAGCCAATTATATTCCATCTTACAAATACAACTATGTACCATATACAATTGAAAAATTAGATTGTGTTTATGGCGATAAAAATGTGTACAGCACAGTAAGAGATTTATTGCTTTGGGATAGAGCTTTATACAGTAATAAAATAATAAGCAAAGCTTCTTTAGATTTGGCGTATACACCATACAGCAACGAAAGAGCGGGTACTCATAATTATGGTTTAGGGTGGAGATTATTTACATATCCCGATTACACTGTGCCATATCACAATGGTTGGTGGCACGGTAATAATGCTGTGTTTACAAGGCTTACAAAAGATACTGCTACAGTTATTGTTTTGGGTAATAGATTTAATCCAAGAATTTATAAAGCCAAGCAACTGGCAAGTGTATTTAATCAGGCAAATGTTAGCGATACTTTACAAAAAAACAGCAGGCAAGTATGAAATGGTGCCATAAGCAGATTTTTTATAATTCTTACCATCAGTAAGCATTAAGCTGTCTTTATTGGGCAACTCTTTAGAAAACACCGCTTTTAACCCTGTTTTAATACCAAACTTATTTTTTAAATTTTTTCTTATTTGCTGTGCAAATGGACAAGTATGTGTTTTAGAAATATCTACAACTTGCAATTTGGTAGCATCCATTTTGGCACCAGCACCCATACTACTTACTACTTTTAAACCACTATTCATTGCCAATGATATAAATGTAAGTTTTGGTGTAATACTGTCAATGGCATCCACTACATAATCTGGTTTTAAGTTAATTTGTTCTTGCACCATTTCGGGGTTTACAAATTGTTTCACCACGTTCAATTCCAATTCTGGATTAATAGCTTGTAACCTTTCAGCCATAATTGCTGCTTTACTTACACCGTGATTAGTTGCCAATGCTGGCAATTGTCTGTTTCTGTTGGTTGGGTCAACCACATCTCCATCTATTATTGTCATTTTACCCACTCCACTACGTGCAATAAATTCAGCAGCAAAGCTACCCACACCACCAAGCCCTACTACCATTACGTGGCTATTTGCCAATTTATGTAAAGCATCTTTGCCTACTAATAACTCTGTACGAGAAAGCCACGAAAAATCTGTTGTCATATACCCTTAATCCCTAAAGGGACATTAAAAATTATAAAAAATATTGTTCAAATTAAACTAATCCAAACTTTGATTGGCAGCAGCAGCAAGTTTTAATATTCTATCAAACTGCGATGGAGAAATATCATTATAAAAATAGTAAATAGGATCTATTGGCACTCCATTTCTATGCACTTCGTAATGGCAGTGGGGTCCACTACTTAAACCTGTACTACCTACATAACCAATCACTTCACCACGTTTTACTTTTTCGCCCGCACGTGCTTTTATTCTTACCATATGGCCATACAAAGTTTCAAAACCATAGCCATGATTAATAACAACGTGATTGCCAAAACCACTACCATTTTCTGCTGTTTTTACCACACCATCTGCTGTGGCATAAATAGGCACACCTGTAGGTGCTGTAAAATCTAAACCATTGTGTGGGCGATATATTTTTAAAATAGGATGCACACGCATACCAAAACCACTGGCTATTCTGCTTAAATCTTTATTGCTTACAGGTTGTATAGCAGGTATTGCCAGCAATAGTTTTTCTTTATTTTTAACTAAGTTTTCAATTAACTTATAGCTTTTTTCCTGAAAGGCTAAACGCAAAGACAAATTATTTAATTGACCAGCCATTGCTGCCACCAGCTTGTCTTCAGATAAACTTTGAATCAATTGCGTTTCCTTTTTTATCTCAACATCTTTTACCCTTGCACTATCGTGTACAGGCAAAGCTTCAAAAATAGAGCGATATACATTGTTGTCTCTATTTTCCAATTCCTCCATTTTTACCTCTAGTTGTCGTGTTCTTTCAGATACAACAGCATAGTTATCTCTTAGATCTTCGTTTTGTTTTCTAAGAATTGTTTCATTTGGTCTTTCGGCATATCTTAAAAAGATAAGTGTAATAATAACAGCAGCTACCAACACAGCAGCAATGTATCCAAATGTTTGAATAAGACGAACACGCAAAGGCACTTCGTGCTTCTCAAATTTTAAAGTATGGGTGTTATAGTAATATCTTACTTTCTTCATTTGCCTTATTAAAACGTATGCAAGATAAATATTTGAAACAAATGGTTTACAAAAAATGTTTAACTTACAAATATTGATTTATGTTTTGATATATCAACAAACATTTACATTTACCAACTTACAACAGACACATCATTAATGCGGATATATATTTTTTTGATTTTATTTTTTTTATGTGGCAAAACCCTGGCTCAACAAAGTACAGACTCAACTGTTGTAATAGATAACATTATTATATCGGGTAATAAAAGAACGAGAACCGATATTATACTACGAGAAATGTTTTTAAAAAAAGGCGATACTATTTCAAAAAGCAAATTGCCCGAAGCTGTTGACATAAGTAAACATCAAATTTTTAACACTACATTGTTTTCCGAAGTTACTATTCACACTGCCGCGTCTGTAGGAAACAATATATCGGTAATTGTAATGGTTAAAGAAAGGTGGTATATTTTTCCTGTACCTTATTTTAGGTTGGTAGATAGAAACTTTAATGATTGGTGGGTTAATAGAAATCATAGTTTAGAAAGGGTTGATTATGGTATAAAATTTTATCACAATAACCTAACAGGACGTAACGATAAACTTACAGCAGATGTAATTACTGGCTATAGCAGGCAACTTTCCTTGCGTTATAATTTGCCTTATATCAATAAAAAGTTAACCAATGGTATTAATATTGGCATTGTACACACCAAACAAAAGGAAGTAACCTACGCCACCAACGATAGTAATAAACAACTGTTGTTAAAAGCTATTGATGGTTTTCCAAAAACATATACAAGAGCCGACATTACATTTACCAATAGACCCAATTTATTTTTGCGTCATAATTTTAAAATTTCTTATACCAGCGAAAGCATAGATAGTTTTGTAGCATTTGTAAGCCCCACATATTACAGCAATCATCAAACAACTCTTAAATATTTTGATATATCATATAGTTTAAGTTATTCTAAAACCAATTACAACGCTTATCCTACCAAAGGTTTTAGTGCAGTTGTAGGCGGTTTTGTAAGAACGTTTAATCAAGATAATAATTTTTATCAGCTCAATGGAACTGCAATGCTAGCAACACGTTTTAACCATAAATGGTATATGCGTAACAGGGTAGCTGCAACAGTAAAGTTTCCTTATAATGGAGCATTTATTAATGAGCCTTTATTTGGCTACAATCCCTATCAATTGAGGGGGCTAGAGTATTATGTGGTAGATGGACAAATAGGTGTAATGCATAAATTTACTTTGGGCTATAACCTGCTAGATTTTAATTTAAAAGTGCCTATAAAAAATAAATACATTAATAAAGTGCCATTTAAAATATATGCCAAAGTATATAACGATTTGGGCTATTGCTATAAACCCAATGCCACCACATTGCTTAATAATAAATTGATGCACACACAAGGTTTTGGAATAGATGTTTTAACGGCTTATGATATTGTTTTTAAATTTGAGTACAGTTTTAATCAACTAGGAAATAGTGGTTTGTTTTTTGGATTGAGAGATTAATATATTTGCAGCCCCAATTGGTCTCATAGTTCAATGGATAGAATAGAAGTTTCCTAAACTTTAGATGCAAGTTCGATTCTTGCTGGGACTACTACACAGGACTTGTTCAAAACAACTTGAATAAGTCCTGTTTTTATTTAACCACATCATCACTTGCACAGTACCCCCGAAAAATCCACATTGTGTGAAAAAATATTGTAGCAAAAAAGCATCCCTTTTTTTAATTTAGTTGTTTAAAATTTTTAATAAACTAAAAAAAGGAGGACAAAATGGAAAATCAAAATCCAACCCCAGCCCCACAAGGTGGCGGCAACAATTATGTAGATTTAGCTGGCTACACCACCCAATGCGAAGTAGCATTAACCAATGCTGCCGATACCGAAATTGCACCACTACTAGCAGCACGAGGTTATGCAGCAGCTAGCATTACTGCCAAGCAAACCGAACTGACAAATGTTAAAAAACTAATTGCCGACCAACGAAAAGAGTATGGAGAGCAGTATGCAGCTACTAAAGCTTATGACGATGCTGTTAAACTCATTCACCCCAATTACATTGACCACATTGACCTTGCAAGGGTTGCTTTTAAAAACGACACTGCTGCCAAAACAGCATTGGGTTTAAAAGGCGATAGAAAGCAAAGCGAAAGTGGCTACCGTGCACAGGCTTTATTGTTTTATAATGGTGTGTTGGGCAATGCTACCTACAAAGCAGCTATGGCTACAAAGCACAAACTGCCTATGATGCACTAGGTGCAAAAATTGCAAATAAGTTTAAAGAAACAGGTGAGGCACAAGCTGCTACTAAAGCAAGAGATAAAGCCATTGATGATTTTGCCGATTGGTTTAGCGACTTTAAAGAAGTGGCAAAAATTGCATTAAGGCAAAAGCCACAGTTAAGAGAAAAACTAGGATGGAAAGAATAGGATTTTTGTTTTTATAAATTTAGAACTACCCCAATGTGGAAAACCGTTGGGGTTTTTTATGGCTATTGTCATTTCGAGTGAGGAACGAACGAGAAATCTGTTGCAGGTTAAGGAGATTTCTCGGGCAAGAACCCTTCGAGATGACGAATAGCAACAACATTTTCCCACAAATAGCTAAAAAATAAAGCAAAATTTTGCGTTTATGTCATTTCTGTGTGCGTTGCTGCGATTTCTGAATGCGTTTTTATGATTTTCTGATGCTTTTTTGCCATTTCTCGCTGCGTTTCTATCATTTTTTAGTGCGTTTCTATCATTTATGTGTGCTTTTCTGTGATTTATTTGTACTGTTTGATGGTTTTTGTGGGAGAAGCTAACTGTAAATATTATCTACAAACTCAAACAAAAGGTATTTTTCTCCATCATCGGCAGTAACCCATTTTTGAGGGATATTGTTGTACATATATTGATAGTGTCCATCATTATCAACCAAAGCATGTTCTACTCCATTAACAAATACTTTTTTATTACCAAAATATTTGGTGTAATCAGCCTGTGCCTCTTGATGTTGAATAGATGGCAAATGAATAATACGACAATCGTTGTTGAAGAAATCATCCATTAAATCTTCTTTGTGTTGCTGACTAGATTTTTCAATTACATCCTCATAGCTTCTGGGCTTAGATTGTGTGGTGTATTGTGGTGTGGCAAGTTGCTTTAAGTAAGTGGCGTGTGCAGGCAGTGTGGTGGTTTCGTCTTGCAAAAAATACACAGCTAGTACCACGTTTTCCCAGGGTTTTACTTCTCGGTTTAAGTGTGTAATTACAGCAAGTAAAGGCAGTGCTTGTGCGTCTATTAAACGAGCGATAACCTCGTTATAATCGGCAGGTAAAAACCCAATTTTTTCTTGCTGCCAATATAGGGCAATAGCGAAAGAATCATATTCATTAGTTGGTTCACGCCTTAGTTCTAAAAAGTCGTTTACTTCCATTTCATTCAACAATTCCATTCCTTTATAGTGCCTGAAACCCGCCACAAAGCATTGTAGTAAATATACTTTACGTTTAGTGAGTAACACGCTTAAAGGCATATTACCCAAACCTATTACACCCACCAACCGAGGTAATTGTTCTGGTTTAACACCTCTTTCCAATAGCATTTTTCTTACAGCAACATTATTATCTATATGTTCTTTAGAAATGTTTTGTTCGCCTTTTAAATCTTTTTCTGTCACGTTGTGGCTAGTAAGTTCGGCTGCAAAATCTTTGGCTTTAATGGTTAGTGTTTTAAATAAATTTCTTTGTAGTATTTGCTTTGTTTTCATAATTTAAAATCTGCACTACAAACTTATGTGTTTGATTGAATTAAATTTAAGGCAGCAGTTTCGTTTTATTCTAACATTATTTCTCTGCTTTGATACAAGGGTTAATATTTTTCCACAATTATAGGTTATCAAATCAATTTGTCCGTAATTTTGTCCGTGTCCGTAAAAATGTACGTCAAATGATAAATGTAAAATTTTACCTAGATAAAGCTGATAAAAACAATTACTCCCCCATATATCTACGTGTAACAAAAAATGGTGTTCAAATAAAAGTTGCAGTTGGCGAAAAAGTAAAAAAGAAAGATTGGGATAATACCAATCAAATTGTTAATGACAGTGAATACAGGCATTTTTCGCTTAATAAGTTTCTTTCTTTTTTAAAATCCGAAACAGAAAAATATATATCATCAACACCGCATACAAAGCATACAGATAAAAAAATTAAAGATAAAATTCAAGAGTTAGTAAACAGTCGAAAAGCAAATACAGATGTACTAATAGTTTGTGAGGATGCAGCAAAATATGAAACAAAACAATCAATAACATTTGTTGACTTATTTGCTGGTGCAGGTGGTTTTAGCGAAGGTTTTTTGCAAGCAGAAACAAATGAAAGATATTATGATTTTTTAGTAGGAAGTGATATTAATGAAAATTGTGAGCTAACACATCTTGCACGTTACAACTATCAATTAGGGCTTGATGCAGCATTTATAAAACAAGATATTACAGAGCCAGATTTTCTAGATAATTTATTAAAAAAATTGAACAACAAAAAAGTTGACGTTGTTTGTGGAGGTCCTCCTTGCCAAAGTTTTAGTTTGGCTGGAAGAAGAAAAAAGTTTGATAAGAAAGACGATTTGTTTGCACACTATTTAAAAGTAATTAGGCAACTAAGACCTAAGTATTTTGTAATGGAAAATGTAAAAGGAATTCTTACAAAAGAAGAAGGCAGAATTAAAGAAATGATTTTGCAGGAAATAAAATCCATTGTTGATTTAAAAGAGTTTCATCAGTTAATTGCTTTTGTTGCACAACTAAGAAAATTAGAAAAAGAGCAACCTTTTATTTTAGATTGTTATACATTAAGGTTGCAATTTGAAACAGCAACAGAAAAGCAACTTGAAAATTTTAGAGAAAGTTATATACAAAATATTGAAAACAAGTTTAGGCTTTTAACACCCAAAATTGTTGATTACAAAACAAGTAAAACAGATAAAAATATAAGTACCATTCGTCACGGATTCAATTTACTGAAACGTAGTAAAGAATTGGCTTACATAAGAAAAAAAGTAATTCTTGAAAAGTCATTTTGTGATTTAGATAATGATTTTTTTACTGATAGTTTTGATGGATTTTTAACTTCAATAGAAAGTGAATCTATTATTGAAACTATTCATAATGCTTTTACAAACTTGAAGCCATCAGAAGATTATATTGCTGAAATAAAAGACATAATTGAAGCACTTGAAATTTATAATTTTTCGTTTGATGAATGTGTGCAAGGCTTAAATCCTTTTGTGCAAAATGCTAACAAAATAAGTGAGTTTAACGAAATATTATCGCACATTAGACTGTATAATATTGAACAACCTTTTGTTGCATTAGCATCTAATTATGGTGTACCACAAAATAGAGAAAGAGTTTTGTTTATTGGTTGTAGGAAAGACCAAAAATTAATTACAGATGTTCCATCAACTGTTACTGACAAAGAAAAGGTTACTGTGTTTGAGGCATTGTATGATTTGGATTTTGTAGGTAATGATGAAGAAAAATATCATTATGAAAAAATTGATTTAAAAGCAAAATATAATGGCTCAACAGAAAGGATGAAAGCCTTATTGCAAAAAAGAAATATTGATGGAAAGCCTAATGATAGTAGGGGTTTTACCTATGCAGAATGGAGCAAGAAAGGAAGATTAAATGGAAGATTTGCAAATGCAAAAAATCCTTTTTATGTAAGAAACTTTGAAGAGTTAGAAAATAATCTTTCTCACGTTGTTGCACCATTGCACAACCATAAAACAAGTAAGCAAAATGAAGATGTTGTAAAAAGATTAGATGTCATTTTAAATACTGGAGACTATGATTTGGCAAAAAAGGAATTGAAAGCAATTGGCTTAGATTCTGAAAAAAGGAACTACAATGTTTTAAAACCAAATTCACAAAGTCCAACAGTAATGACTATTGCAGATGATTATATACATTACTCAAATCCAAGGGCATTAACTGTTAGAGAAATGGCAAGGCTTCAATCTTTTGATGATTCATTTGTATTTCAAGGTAAACGTTCAACTGGTGGCAATAAACGAAAATTTGAAGTGCCCCAATTTACTTTAGTTGGCAATGCTGTTCCACCACTAATGGCAAGAGCTGTAGCATTGGAAATTTTAAAAAATATAGATTAAAGACCAAAATACGAAAGTGTTCCATTACTAACTAACTGAGGAATTGCTGCTCTTAAATCAGTTCTTAATGTTCCTCTTGAACCACTGTGAAAGTTATTTGT
>JAPLER010000393.1 GCA_026391115.1 Bacteroidota bacterium
AGTGCCGGGTGGAGGTAAGACTCACTACCTAAAGTACCTAGCATCAAAGATTAAAGATAAGCAGGTTCTATTCATTCCACCATATATGGCAGATTTTATTACATCGCCGGAGATGACACCATTTCTAATTCAAAATTCAAATTCGGTTCTTTTTATTGAGGATGCGGAGAATGTGATTACGGATAGAAATATCAATGGTTCAAATGGTGTATCTAATATTCTAAACATTACCGATGGTATCCTATCTGATATCTTAAAGATTCAGGTGGTTGCTACCTTTAATATGGATAAGGCAAAGATTGATTCAGCTCTACTACGAAAAGGTAGATTGATTGCTGAACATAAGTTTAATGCTCTACCTATGGATGATGCAAATGCGTTATTAAAACATTTGGGTAAGGAAGCAAACGCAACAAAAGAAATGACATTAACTGAAATCTATAATGTGGATGAGGATGAGTTCAAAAGTGAAGAAGTGAAACCAAAGATTGGATTTGGAAAATGAACAAAAATAAAATAATGATATTGGTTACAGGAACTATGATATCTCCATACGATGAAAATTGGAAGGAGTGTTATAGAACTTGGATACCGGAGTTAAAGAAGTTAGGATATAATGTATTAGTTGCAATTGGTAAACCTGATTTGGAAACCCAATGGAAGTTAGATGCGGATTTCATTTACTTTAAAGCAGAGGATACAAAGATGGGGTTGTACGATAAATCAATTCGTTTACCTATCAAATGGATTTTAGAAGAAACGGATTACGAATACTACTTTAGAATAGATTCAGATTCATTTGTTGCACCAATTCGATTTGATAGAATGATGCATCACAACTTTACCGATTATGGTAAGATAGATTATATGGGATGTGTTCATCCTTGCGATGGATGGAATCCACATAGGTTCATGAGATTCAAAGTAAAACCTAAAGAGGGATATATTGCAAGTGGTTGTGGGTATATGGTATCAAAGGATTCTATGAAAATTGCATTAGATAAGATGAGAATTGTAGAAGACCCATTGGATTATCGAATTGATGATTGGGTATTGGGTAGAGCAATGTGGGAGAATGGGATAGAGATGTTGCATGATTCAAGGATATTATTTGAATCCAAACATAAAGAGTTAGTAAAAGACCCAAATGGTATAGGGATACCTGATATAGCAGACCCTCAATCACATCTTGCTCTTCAACACTATATGAATGGGCATATGGATGAAGCTATGATAACGTTGGGATATAAAGATAGGATATGAGTTTAATATATGGAGTATTGTGGGCATTTTTGGGACAGTTGTTTTCTTTTATGCAAATGCAGGGTGGGATAAAGTATGGTTGGTATGATAAGTACCCAATTATATTAATACTTTCATCAATACCATCAACTTGGTTTTATATGAAATCAGTTCAACATCTGGTAGATGCGTTTAATGGAGAATTATGGCCATCTCGATTAATTGGATTTGGTGTAGGTATAATCGTATTTGTTACGTTGAGTATAATATTATTTAAAGAACCACTTACAGCAAAAACTTTAGTTTGTTTATTATTAGCTAGTACAATTTTAGGAATTCAAATATTTTGGAAATGATGGGAACATTAGTAGCAATTTTATGTATATTAGGGATGTTATCGCCTGTAATAGTATTATGGGTAATTGGTATTGATTATATGAAAGAGAATCATCCAGATTATAAAGGTGATGATTTATTTGGTGAATAATTGACAAGAGTTATATGTATTTATATGTTAATAACTTTTGGAATTATTATATTTATATTAGTAGGAGCATTAGTAAGATTAATGTTCTGGTTATTCGA
>JAPLER010000237.1 GCA_026391115.1 Bacteroidota bacterium
ACTCTCTTTTGTGACCGCGTTAGGATTCAAACCTAAAACCTTCTGATCCGTAGTCAGATGCTCTATTCAGTTGAGCTACGCAGCCATTTTATTTTTGCCTTGTTTCTTTCTTCCTAAAAACTTCCCGACACTCGTGTCGGGATGCTCTATTCAGTTGAGCTACGCAGCCATTTTTATTTGGGGTGCAAATATAGGCTTGTAAATTAAATTAGCAAATCTTTGACTGAAAAGCCAGAGATTTTATTTATCAAATGGTATCCAATCTAAAAAAATATTTTTAAGTGTATATTTTTTTTCTTCTGCTTCACCTAATTGTTTACTCCACTTGGCACGTGCAGTGGCATTTGCACCTGGTCCTGTGCTATTGTATTCACTATATCGTGCTGTTGCTTCATTTGCTGGGTTCTTCCAGTTATTCCAGCCTTCGCGCACAATATGTTTATCCATCCAGCAATTAATATAAGCTACACTTGCAGTAGGGCTCCAAGGTCGTCCAAGAGACACTTTGTTTATATTGCTATCAGCTGTTAACTTACAATTCAAAAATACAAACCCATAAGGCACTATAGAATTGGTTGATGCAGCAGTTATGTGTGAGTTTTTTTTGCTATGAATGTGGCAACTATCAAATACTGCTGTAGATGCACCAAAAATAAAATCGGTTGTGCCTTCTATATAACAGTTTTTAAAATATTGCTTTACTCCATTACCACTTAAAAAAAGCACATCCTGATTACCAACAAATCTGCAATTTTTAAAAGCATTTCTATTGCCTTCAATTCTTAGTGCTATAGCCTGCCCTGCTGTAAAGCCTGCATTGTTTTCAAATGTAATATTCTCAGCAGTAATATTATCGCCATAAATAAACATTGTAGCACAGGTCCAAGTGTTTAGCGTATCTCCATTGCTCAACTTAGTACCACTATGGTTATTAAAAGTAATGATGGTTGTAGCAGCAGCTTCGCCTATTAACTTGATGTTGTTTTTTCTGGTATCAATAGTCACCGCTTCTTTATAAACACCATTCTTAATAAAAATAGTAAAGGGTTTGGTATTGTTAATTGGTACAATGTCTAAGGCAGCTTGTATGGTTTTGTACTTAGACTTTTTGTCCTGTGAAACAGTGATGATCTTTTGTGATATTGTTGTAACCGAAGACAACAAACAAATAGCGAGTATGATGTAGTATTTATTCATAAAAATAAAAAGAGAGCAATATTGAATACTGCTCCCATTTTCTAAACCTTAATTATGAAAAGAAACCTAGTTAATTAAAATTGTTTTTACAGTTCTAAAACTGCCATTCGTAACTTCTAAAGTATAAGCACCTGTTTTTATTACATTAGGCAAATCAATACTTTTGGCTAATGAACTACCTTGGCTAGATACAGAAGTTGTATATACTAAAGCACCATTAATGCTGTAGAAGTTTAATTTATACTCACCAGTTGTAATACCAGTAAGTTGTAAGTTTACTTTACTGTTTGCTACAGGATTAGGATAAACACTTAATTCAGCATTTCTATTTTTCCCTAACACTATTTTAACAGCACTACTGTACATATAAGTTCCATTATTGTCTATAGCTTTAATTCTGTAATAGTTTGCTCCAGCATTAGCAGCTTTATCAATCCAACTGTAAGATTTTAAACGGTTTGCACCAATAGTGCCTACTGCAACATACTTATCCCCACCAATAGCTCTTTCAATTACATAACTATTTGTGTTTAATTCTGTTTCAATGTTCCAGTTCAATTTTACTATTCCATTTGCTTCAGCAGCAGAAATACCACCAAATTTTACAGGAGTTAGTGCTGCAAAACTTGTTAAAATCACACTATCAATATCTGCATCAATACCAAATTTTGTAACTATTTTTAGTCTTTTTGCTGTTGCACTAGCAATTATTACGGTTGTGTCTACACACAGTGGGTTACCCCAGCTTTTCAATGTAATTGGTTGAGTCCAGTTTGTTGTTGTAGCAGCAGTATCGCTTGTAATCCATAGTGTATATGAACGTGAAGCTCTTGCTCTTAAGAAATGAAACTCTTGAATTCCAAAATCAACAATAGGAGTTACCATAAAATTAGAATCAGGACCAGCAGTATTAAAATTAGAAAGTCTTACGTGATTATTCCCTGCTGGACAACCCGTTCCTGTTGTTCTATATACACCACCACTATACCAAACTCCTGCATTTCCATTGAAATAACCTGGAGTAAACGCAGTAGGCTTAACAGTTGCTAAATCACAAGCAGGTGTAGCACTTGGTTCAAAACCTTCTCTCCAATATACTTGGTTTTGTGCAACTGCATTATTAGCACTATATAGTGCAAAAACAAATAATAAACTTTGTAAACATTTTTTCATACTCAAACAATAATTTAGAGTGCAAGTTAGATTATTCTCAAATTTCTAGTAATTTTTGGTAACTCATTTTTATGCAAACGATATCAAATTGCATAGAAATAAAAATGGGCTAGAATTGAATATTGCAGCCCATTTTAATTATAAAACAATGACATTATTAGTCAACTTTTACAAATAAGTTTCGTGCAAGTGTTGCACCTAAACGATTTACAATTTCTACCACATACATTTCTGGGTGCAATCCTGTTACATCCATTTTAACAATTTGACTAGCTGCTGTGTATTTATATGGCATTTGTTTTAAAACCTGCCCCAACATACTTACTACTCTAATATTTACATTTTCATTAATAGGATTATTGAAATACATATTAATGAAGCTACGTGTTGGATTAGGATAAATAAGCAAATTATTTACATTTAAACCACCAGGAGCACCTGCATTTGCTTTAATTACAATACTATCTGTTCGTGCCTTACAGCCATCTGTAGTTATAGCTTCTGCATAATATGTTCCTGGTTTTGTATAATCTACAACAACTTTATTATTTGGTGTTAACCCAATAAACAAATTATTACGATACCATTTTACACCAACTGCATTTGTGCTTGCTGTTGCAGTAAGTGTAACTGTTTGAATAGGAATTAAGGTTGTTGGACCCACAACTTTTGCTGTAATTGTAGGAGCTGGCAAAACAACTGTTGTAACTAAAAATCTTGGTGTTTCGCAAGTTGGCAAAGTTGTATTAGTAACCCAATATTGATATGTTCCAGCAAGTTTCGTTGGTGGCACAGGTGCTATTATAGAACCAATTCCTGAAATTGCATTATCATACCATTTTATTACAGTTCCTGTTGCAGTTAACGGTTGTGCTGTATCGTATTGACAATAGGTCTAACTGCTAATGTAAGTTGGTGCAGGTGGTAATGCATCTACACGCAACGTAACATTATTACTTGTATAACTACCACAAGCCAACACTGTAGCTAATTTGTAAAAT
>JAPLER010000326.1 GCA_026391115.1 Bacteroidota bacterium
AATTAAAAAATATGATTTAGAAGTTGCAAAAGTTTCGGGTTTTATAAAACCTAATCTATCGAAATAGAATAATACAATACTTAAAATGATTATATATAAAGAGGCAAATAAAAATATACCTGCAAGCTTATTTAGCCAACCCAACATTACTAATTGTAATGATTTTTCGATAATTTTTGCTCCAATTTTTGCCAATAAAACTACCCCTAACATAATTAAAGCGAAAGAAATAAAAGGTAACCAGTAATTAGAAATATTGGTACTCTTTTGAAGCCAAAGTGAAACAGTTGTAGATAGTTTTAATGCAAGTAATAAGCCCAAAATAATAGCAGCAAATGAAAATACTGCAAGCACCAAACCTTTAGTATATCCTTTGATGATTGCCAGGAAAATTAATGAACAAAAAATTGCGTCTATAAACATTTTATAAAAGAAAAACTAAACCAAGTTACTTGGTTTAGTTTTTTAAATTATTTGTGATTGATTTTTATTTTGCTAATAATTCTTTTACCAATCCACTTACAACTTTTCCATCAGCTTTGCCTGCAAGTAGCTTGGTTGCTACGCCCATCACTTTGCCCATATCAGCTGGTGATGTTGCTCCAACTTCTGCAATAATTTTTTCAAGTTCAACTTTAATTTCTTCGCTGTTAAGTTGTTTAGGTAAAAACTTTTCTATTATAGCAATTTCCTCCTGTTCTTTTTGTGCAAGATCTGGACGATTTTGTTGTGTGAAAATTTCTAAACTATCACGTCTTTGCTTTACAATTTTTTGTAATAGTTTCAATTCACCTTCAGTGGTAATTTCTCCATTTGCACCAGGTTCTGTTTTAGCTTTTATAATTTCAGCTTTAATAGCCCTTAACCCACGTAATGCAGCTTCATCCTTTGCTTTCATTGCATCCTTCATTTCACCCATTACTTGTTGTTCTAAATTCATATAAATTATTATTAAGTTAATTAATTTGCTTTGTTTTCTTTAAGTTGTTGGTCTTTAAATTTTTTATAAAAGTCTTTGGCAAATTGTTTCATATCAGCAACAAGTTCTGCATTGTGAGTGGCTCTATTATAAGAATCTGCCATACCCATAAAAGTTTGGTAGAAAAAGTCTGCCATTTCATCAACCATCATATCTTTTGTCCAAAGGTCAATACGTAAAGCACTTTTATCAGATCCATCCCAAAAGGCAAGCATCATTGCTTTTGCAGCTTGTTGCATATTAGCAGTGCTATCTGTAGCACTCCAAGTTATTTGTTGAGGTACTTTATTATCATCTAAGTGTACTTCAATGTTTATTTCTGATGTATGCATTATTGTTTTTTTGCAAAAGTAAAAGTTATGAGTTTATGGCATTCATCTATTTAGGTAACTTTTCTAAAATGATTTGCTGTAACTGAGTTACTGAAGTGTTTATGTTTAGATGCTCTGTATTTTGATTGGCTAGTTTAGTAATTCTGTTTTTTAGATTTTCATCTTTATATATTATTTTCATTTTATCAGCAATGTCGTTTATGTCATTAGATGTGTATAAAGCATTATCTACTAAATTTTCTTTTATAGGATTATTGACGCTACAAATTACTGGAATATAATGCTGTATTGCTTGTAATAAAATTGCTGGATAGACTGATTTGTCTAAGTTATTGATGTAACAATATGATGAGGCAATGATTTGCTCATTTCTTTCTTCGTCCAAATCATCAACTACAACTACATCATCTTTGTATTTGTAATTTTCAAGTTTAGTAAGTAGTTCAATTTTTTGCTCATTATTTGTAAATAAAATCAACAATTTCATATTACTGTTTTGCCATTTTTTAAAAATAGAAAATGCTTTTAAAAAATGTAAAATATCATTTAAAATTGTGTAGTTGGCATCATATAAAAAATATTCTCTGCCATAGGCATATCCATCTTTTATATTCTGTTGAACAACGCTGTTTATATTGTTTTTGGCATAAATAGGTGTAA
>JAPLER010000241.1 GCA_026391115.1 Bacteroidota bacterium
AGCTAGTTCCTCAAGATTTGCATCTAGTAAATCAGCTATTTTGTTTAAAATTTTAAAGCGTTCTTCTGTTGTAGTTTTACTCCAACTAACAAAAGCTTTTTTTGCAGCATTTACAGCAAGTTCAATATCTTGTTCTGTACTA
This sequence comes from Bacteroidota bacterium, assembly GCA_026391115.1. Lineage (GTDB taxonomy): Bacteria > Bacteroidota > Bacteroidia > Chitinophagales > Chitinophagaceae > CAIVPM01. The sequence goes on from JAPLER010000241.1 coordinate 143, forward strand.
TCAGGAATTTGTGCAATCACTTCTGCAGTTGCAGGATTTACACAGTCTATAAACTTGCTACTTAATGGAGCAATTAAATTTCCATCAATGTAGTTTTCTAAATAGTATGATGCTGATAAGTTCATTTGTAATCAATGATTATTTGCAAATGTATTTGTTTACAATACAAAAAAATTTTATCCTTTATCTTTGTTTTAATGAAAAAGATCATCATTGCTATAGATGGTTACTCTAGCTGTGGAAAGAGTACACTTGCCAACCAACTTGCTAAAAAATTAAACTATATATTTATTGATAGTGGTGCAATGTATAGAGCTATTACATTGTATTTTTTACGTAATCATATTGATTGGAACAAACCTAACGAAGTCATAAAAGCCTTACCCAATATACATTTGGACTTTGAGTATGATACTGAAAAAAATCAAAGTCATATTTTGTTGAATGAGGAAGACGTGAGTGTTTTGGCAAGAGATATGCTGGTTAGTGAAAATGTAAGTGCTGTTTCTACCATAAGAGAAGTAAGAGAGTTCGCTGTTTTTCAACAACAACAAATGGGTAAAAAAAAGGGCATTGTAATGGATGGTAGAGATATTGGCACAACTGTTTTTCCTAATGCTGCATTAAAAATTTTTGTGACAGCTGACATTGCTGTACGTGTAGAAAGAAGGTTTAAAGAAATGGCTGAAAAAGGAATGATTGCATCTATTGAAGAAGTGCAAAACAATTTGGAAATGAGAGATTACATTGATAGCAATAGAGAGTTTAGTCCTTTAAGAAAAGCTGAAGATGCAAGAACATTAGATAATAGTTTAATGACTAGAGAAGAGCAACTTGAACTTGCTTTAGAATGGGCTAATAAAATAATAAACAAATAATTTTTAATTACTAACCCCAACATATGAAACCTATAATTTCTACATCATTTAACTACGAAACACTTGAAGAAAAATTAGACATAAAGCCTCATGGAAGTAAACTTGAAATTGGTATTCCAAAAGAAATTGCATTTCAAGAAAACAGGGTTGGCTTATCACCAGATGCAGTAGGCGTATTAATACTTAATGGCCACAGTGTTGTTGTAGAACATAATGCTGGCGAGGGTTCTCATTATACTGACAAAGATTATAGTGAAGCTGGTGCTAAAATTGTTTATGACAGAGCCGAAGTTTACAAAGCTCCAATACTTGTGAAATCTGCACCAATAGTTGAAGAAGATTTGGAATTATTACAAATGAATCAAACTATTATTTCCCCTATACATTATGCTGCTTTAAAAGAGAATGTGATTAAGAAAATGATGGAGAAAAAAATGACTGCTTTAAGCTATGAAAATTTAAAGGATGAGTGTGGTACATATCCTATAGTTCGTAGTATGAGTGAAATTGCAGGAAGTGCAGTAATGCTTATTGCTGGTCAATATTTAAGTAGTTTTAATCATGGCAAAGGTGTATTGCTTGGAGGTATTTGTGGCATTCCACCAACTAAAGTTGTAATTATTGGTGCTGGTATTGTTGGTGAATTTGCAACAAGAAATGCATTGGCATTAGGTGCAAGTGTTAAGGTATTTGATAATAATATTTCCAGATTAAAACAGCTTCAAACCAACCTGGGGCAAAGAGTTTGGACAAGTGTTTTGGAACCTAAAATTTTGGCAAAGCAACTTAAAACTTGTGAAGTTGCGGTTGGTGCATTAAGTAACGAATATGGTAGAGCACCAATTGTTGTTTCTGAAGAAATTGTTGAATCAATGCGAGTAGGCAGTGTTATTATAGATGTAGCCAT
>JAPLER010000104.1 GCA_026391115.1 Bacteroidota bacterium
AATAGTAGCAAAATCAAAAATTAAACCCGCACCAGCAATTAACGATGTAGTTGGTGTGGTAGTTTTTGAAGTATCTAAACTATTAAAATTCCAATAGTGCATCAACTCGCTTGGACTAACATCTGCATCAACAGTAATATTATCAAATCTATCATTTCCAGATGTATTACTGCTACCAATTGCAAAATCTATTTTTATCATAAAACTAGCATTGTTATTTGCTTTCTTAATGCTTGTAAAATCATAACTATATACACTCCAGTTAGTATCTACGTTATTTATATTTGGTTGTAAGCCATCTGTAATAAAACTTGTTCCATCGGTTGAATAAGATAAAACATTCATTGCTGCACCATTTGTTGTTCTCTTAACAACATAAGAGAAGATAATGTTTTGATATCCATTTGTAGGTAAGCTTAAAACAAAACTTCCAGCTGGATTTCTAAGTCTTAATGCACTACCAGCAGCATCTCCATTGCGAGCATTCAATGTTGTAGTATCTGTTACAGCATCAGAAACTCCTGAATAATTCCAAGTGCCGCCACCAATGGTGTAGGTTGGTGTTAATAAGTCTGTGCTGTTATTAAAATTCCAATAATGGATTAACTGGCGAGTTCCAAGTACTGGGGCTGATGGTGTTTTAAAAGTTCCATCTGGAAAATCTCTGTCTTTAGAACAAGCATTTAACAAACCAACAATAATAAATAACGAAAATATTTTTTTCATTTTAAAGATATTGCTGCGAAGCTATTATAGCAATATTAACACAAGGTTAATTTAATGTTAACTGATGTTATTTATATATTATCAATAACATTTATTTATTGTAATAATTATTAAAAATGTTTGTTGTATCAACCAATCTTTTAGGAAAACTTTAACACTTGATTTTTGGTATTTACCATTATACAAATGAATTTTATGGATTGATTCAAAATTATCATCTATAAATGCTATGGGTAAAAAACAAATTGTAATTGTTACTGTATTAGTATTAATTGGTTTGGCTATTTATATAATTCCTCGTTTTACAAAATATCATTTACCAACTGTAACAAGACCTGATTTTAAAAAGATCTCCATTGAAAATAAACGTATTAAACAAACAGCAAAAAACTTACTACCCTTTTGTAATAAAAATAACTACAACAATCAATTTGCATTTATTGTAGATATGCAACAACATAGTGGCAAGAAAAGATTTTTTGTCTATGATTTTATTAAAGATACCATCATTTCTTCTGGCTTAATGGCACACGGCAGTTGCAATGATTATTATCTTGAAAAGCCAAGATTCGATAATACCGTTGGCTGTGGTTGTAGTTCATTAGGCAAGTATAAAATTAGCAATAGTTATTCTGGAAGATTTGGTACAGCGTATAAACTAATTGGCTTAGACAACAGTAATAATAATGCTTTTGAAAGAAATGTAGTACTGCATGCATATAGTTGTGTACCCAACAACGAAACTTTTCCTCAACCCATTTGCAATAGTTTAGGTTGCCCAATGGTAAGCTATCAGTTTTTAGATACTTTATCCAGCTACATAAAAAAATCTAACAAGTCAATCATATTATGGATGATTGATTAGATTAAATTACAACATTAAAAATGTTTATTTGTTGCTATATAGTTATCACTTTTGGTGGTAAAGAATAAAAGTGTATATCATACACAATAATAAATTATTTTTTTTGCAAATCAATTTACATTGTTAATTTGCGGTACTAACCAAAATGAATTATTTATGAAAAGAATTTTAAATGTTCTTTTTAGCTGCGTTGCAAGTCTCATTTGCCTATCAGCTACTGCACAAAAAGGAACAATCGTTTCCGGAAGTGTTAAAGTTATAAAGTCTGGCGAAGCCATTGCCGCTGTTTCTGTGACTATTAAAGGAAGTAGCCTTGGAACATTTACAAATGAAAAAGGAGAATTCAAATTTACTACAACACAAAAACCTCCTTTCACATTAATATTATCATCTGTTGGTTATGCCAGCAAAGAAGTAAACTTTACTGGAGATGCTGTAACAGTTGAACTTACTGTTGCCGAAACCCTAGGACAAGAAGTTACAGTGTCTGCATCAAGAGTATCAGAGCGTATACTAGAATCTCCTGTAACTATTGAATCTTAAAGGTGTTGACGTTGTAAATGCAAGTTTAACATTTAGAAGTGTGGGTACTCGTGGTTTTAACAGTAGTGGCAATTTACGTTTAAATCAAATTGTTGATGGAATGGATAACCAAGCTCCAGGTTTAAACTTTGCAGTAGGTAGCATTTGTGGATTAACAGAATTAGATGTTGAAAGTTTAGAATTGTTACCTGGTGCGTCATCTGCTTTATATGGTCCTGGTGGAATGAATGGTACTGTAATTATTAATGCAAAAGATCCATTCAAATACCAAGGTTTAAGTTTTCAAGTAAAAGCTGGTGCAAACCACATAGATCAAAAACAAAGATCAACATCTGCATTTACAGATTGGAGTGTTAGATGGGCAAAAAAAATAAACGATAAATGGGCTTACAAAATTGGTGCACAATTAACCAATGCTAAAGATTGGGTGGCTACAGATGCAACAAATTATAATAGAACACCAACTGCTACAACACCTTTAGGCAATGTAATTGGTGGAACAAGAACAACAGACCCTAACTATGATGGTATTAATTTTTATGGCGATGAAACTAGTGTTGACATTCGTCCGTTTATGCAAGGTGCAATAGCTGCTAATCCTGGTTTATCTCCAATATTAACTCAATTTCTATCTAAGGCTCAAAATGTTTCTAGAACAGGTTATGCCGAAAAAGATGTAATTGACCCAACTACAATCAATGTTAAACTATCTGGTCAACTAAGCTACAAAATAACACCAAAAATTACTGCAAGTTTTACAAGCTATTATGGTACTGGCAACACTGTTTACACTGGTTCTGATAGATATAGCTTAAAAGATTTAAAAATTGCTCAACATAAAATAGAAATTAGACATAAAAATTGGTTTGTAAGAGCATATAAGACTTTCGAAAATTCAGGAAGCTCTTTCAATGCAACTGTAACTACACGTTTATTTAACGAAGCTTGGAAAGCTAGTTACAATCCAAACGATGTAGCTGCTAGTTGGTTCCCACAATACACAGGTGCTTTTGCTCAAGGTGCAGCAACTGTATTTGGACAAGCTATGGCTACAACTAGTGGCAATGTAACTGCGTCTCAAGCTGCCGTGGCTAATAATGCTTTGGCGTTACACAATGCAGCACGTTCATTTGCAGATCAAGGCAGACCAACTGGTTTTATTGGTGCTAATGATATGTTTAAACAAGTTGCAAGTACTCCTATAAGTGCTGGTGGTGGTTTGTTTGTAGATAAAACATCTTTATCAATGATAGAAGCACAAGCTAATTTAACAGAAGTATTAGGTTTAGAAAAAACAAAAGCAGATATCATTATTGGTGGTAACTATAAAAGATATGTATTAAATAGTAACGGTACTTTATTTGCCGAAAACTTATTAGGTGGTGCAATACCAATTGATGAATATGGCGGTTATTTACAAGCATCATATAAATTTTTAGAAGATAAATTGAAATTAACTGCTTCTGGTAGATACGACAAAAACTCTAACTTTGAGCCTAAATTCACACCAAGAGTTTCTGCTGTATATCAAGTTAAAAAAGACCACAACATTCGTGTTTCTTATCAAACAGCTTATCGTTTTCCTTCAACACAAAATCAATACATCAACTTGTTAATTAATGGTGGTATTAGATTAATGGGAGGTTTACCAATTTTAAGAGACAAATATAATTTTGCTAATAATCCTGCTTATACTTTAGCTAGCTTACAAGCTGCTGCTGCTGCAAGCAACCCTGCTTTATTAAAAGTGCAAACATTTGATGAATTCAAACCTGAAAGCATGAATTCAATTGAAGTAGGTTATAAAGGTTTATTTGCAAAAAAATTATTGGTTGATGTATACGCTTATATGGGAAAATACTCTAATTTTATAGGCGATATAAGATGCGTTCAATCAAACACAGGAAGTCCACTTGGTTTATTGAATGCAAGTACTAGAACAATTTATAGTATTTCTAGTAATTTAAATCAAGATGTAACAACTAAAGGTTGGGGTGTTAGTGCAGAGTATATGTTTCCTAAGAACTTTTATGCTAGTGCAAATGTATATGGAGATATGATTGATGATTTACCAAGTGATTTCATTTCATATTTCAATACACCAAAAACAAGAGCTAATATTAGTGTAGGAAACAATGGTTTTGGTTGCGATAACAGAGTTGTATTTAATGTTGTACTACGTACTCAAGCAGGTATGCATTACGAAGGTACTTTTGGTGTTTCAGATTTACCAGGTTATACAACAGTTGACGCAATGCTTGGATATAAATATCCAAAAATAAAATCTATATTAAAAGTTGGTGCTACTAACTTATACAATAAATACTATCGTACAGGTTTTGGTAGTCCAGCTGTAGGTGGTTTATACTATGTAAGTTTTGGCTATAACATATTTTAAAAATTTGGTGTTTTCATGATTTCGGTTTTTAAGGTTAAAATGAATCCCTGGGTATTCTTACTCGGGGATTTTTTATTTTATCAATAACCTCGTATTATTGTTTTTTATAATGAATAAAGATTTATTATATCAGATATCGCTTACGCAAATTGATGGCATTGGTGCTGTGCAAGCCAAGCTATTATTAGAGCATTTTCAAGACGCTGAATCTATTTTTAAAGCCAGCAAAAAAGAGTTAAGTTTAATAGAAGGTATTGGTACAGTAAGGGCTGCCAGCATAAAACAATTTGATACTTTTAAAGATGCCGAAAATGAAATTTCATTCATAGAAAAACATCATATACAACCACTGTTTATAGGTAATAAAAACTACCCACAAAATTTGTTGCATTGTTACGATGCCCCAACAATGTTGTATTATAGAGGAACATGTAGTTTAAACACAGCCAAATCTATAAGCATCATTGGCACAAGAACCAATAGCGAATATGGCAAACAGATTACTGAACAACTAATCGAAGATTTAGCCAATGAGAACATTACTGTTTACAGTGGTTTGGCCTTTGGCATAGATGCAATTGCACATAAATCTGCTGTTAAAAACAATCTTACAACTATTGGTGTATTGGCACACGGCTTAGATACCATTTATCCATCACAACATAAAACATTGGCCAAAGAAATGTTGCTTAACGGGGGCTTGTTAACAGAATTTCCAAAAGGCACAAAAGCAGATAAACACAATTTTCCCAGAAGAAATAGAATTGTAGCAGGCATTGCAAATGCCACAATTGTTATTGAAACTGCAATAAAAGGAGGTAGTATGATAACAGCAGAATTGGCTTACAATTATAACAGAGATGTATTTGCTGTGCCGGCAAAAATTACTGATACAAAAAGTGCTGGTTGTTTAAAATTAATTTATCAAAACAAAGCAGTTTTATTAACTAGTGCCGAGCAGTTACTAGAAAATATGGGCTGGCAAGCCAAGCCCAAAACAATAAAAAAACAAAGGGAGCTTTTTGTTGATTTATCTAATGATGAGAAAAATGTTTTAGCTATAATAGAATCAAAAGTAGAAATAAGTATTGACGATATATACGCCCTGTCAAACCTAAACAGCAGCAGTGTTGCAGCTAGTTTATTAAACCTGGAATTAAATAATCTCATCGTCTCTTTACCTGGAAAAATATATAAATCATTGTAGTTATTTTTTAATTCTAGTTTGTAAATTAATGACGAAACCCTATTTTCGCAACCCAAATTAATTCTCGCAAGAGAAAGGGCCTATAGCTCAGTTGGTTAGAGCACCTGACTCATAATCAGGGGGTCACTGGTTCAACCCCAGTTGGGCCCACCAATAAAATCAAGGGTTTCAGAAATTGAAACCCTATTTTGTTTATTCTAAGTGTCATTTCTAAGTGTACTTTTGAATAATTTACGCTGAATTAGAAATTATTATAGCCACGAATTATCCCCTCAATTATATACCCCGTCAAAATGTTTAGTTGTGACGATTTATCTAATAAGGATGTTATACTTTT
>JAPLER010000164.1 GCA_026391115.1 Bacteroidota bacterium
ACCATAGTGTCCAATTCATAATCGTGTTGCCAGTTCCAATCTTGTCTGGCAACTGTATCATCAATGCTTTGAGGCCAGCTATTTGCTATAGCTTGTCTATAATCATTTTTATAACTAATCGTAAAATCTGGAATATGTTTTTGTATAGCAGCTGCTATTTCTTTTGGCGAAAAACTAATCCCTGCTACATTATAACTATGCCTCACACTTATTGCACTTGCAGGTGCTTCCATTAATTCAATAGTTGCTTTAATAGCGTCAGGCATATACATCATTGGTAAATAAGTATCTTCTGTTAAAAAGCATTCATACTTTTTATGTTCAAGAGCTTCATAAAATATTTCAACTGCATAATCAGTAGTGCCCCCACCTGGTGCAGATTTATAACTTATCAATCCAGGATAACGTAAACTTCTTACATCAACTCCATATCTATTAAAATAGTAATTGCACCAAAACTCTCCTGCATATTTACTAATACCATAAACAGTTGTTGGTTCTATAATGGTTTGTTGTGGGCAGTTTTGTTTTGGACTTGTTGGACCAAAAACTGCAATACTACTTGGCCAATATACTTTATGCAATTTTTCTTCTCGTGCAATGTCTAGTACATTTAAAAGACTTTGCATATTTAAACTCCACGCCAAATTTGGATTTTTTTCTCCAGTTGCAGAAAGTATTGCAGCAAGTAAATAAATTTGTGTGATATTTTGACGAATGACCTGAACATGTAACATTTCTTTATTCATCACATCCAAACTTACATAAGGTCCTGTGCCTTTAAGTAAAGGATTTTCCTCTCGCAAATCACTTGCTACAACATTGTTATTACCATACATTTTTCTTAATGCTAGTGTAAGTTCTACACCTATTTGTCCTGATGCACCAATGACTAAAATTTTCTCTTTTTGCATTACAATATTTTGTTTGGCAAATATTACTAATAGTTGTTAGTTTTTGAAGTAAAATGGCTAAGAAAATTTTCAAAAAAATTGACTGACAGATTTAGATAAAGAACTATTGAAATTCTTTTTATCCCTACTTTCATCTTTTGGCTTATTCAACTATATATTTGTTTTGAAATTTTTTAAATGAAAAAGAAAATTGCGATTGTTACTGGTGGTTATAGTGGCGAAGCAGAAATTAGTTACAAAAGTGTAATTACTGTTAGCAATAATGTTGATACAGAATTATTTGAAAGTTACATAATTGATATTACAAAAAAAGGTTGGTTTTATACCGATGTATTAGGTAATAAAACGTTGGTAGATAAAAATAATTTTACTATTCAGGTTAATGGCGAAACCATACACTTTGATGCAATTTTAATTTGCTTGCATGGCACACCAGGTGAGGATGGAAAATTGCAAGGCTATTTTGATATGATTGGTTTGTCTTATACAGGTTGCAATGCTGCTACAAGTGCCATTACATTTAATAAAAGATATACCGTTGCAGTGGCTGCTTTTGGTGGTATTAATGTGGCTAAAAGTGTTCACTTATTTAAACAGTCTAAATATGATGTTGATGATATTTTAAGTACATTACAATTGCCTGTTTTTGTAAAACCTAATAATGGTGGCAGTAGTTTAGGAATGAGCAAAGTAGTTGATGCCACAGCATTACAAGTTGCAATTGAAAAGGCCTTTGTAGAGGATAGTCAAGTGCTTGTTGAAGAAATGGTAAGTGGCAGAGAGTTCACTATTGGAGTTTATAAAACTGAAGGGAATGTAGAAGTATTGCCTATTACAGAAGTAATTGCTCATAATGAATTTTTTGATTATGAAGCAAAGTATTTGGGCAAAAGTGAAGAGATTACCCCAGCTAAAATTGATGATGAAACAAAGAAAAAAATAGAAGCCGCTGCAAGTAAGGTATATGCTTTGTTAAATTGTAGTGGTGTTGTTAGAATCGATTTTATTTTTTGTAATAAAACCCATCAACCATTTATGCTTGAAGTAAACACAGTACCTGGTCAAAGTCAAGCTAGCATTGTGCCACAGCAAGTAATAGCAAAAGGTTTAACACTAAAACAATTTTACACAAGCCTTATACAAGAAGCATTAAGTAAATAATCTATCAAAATATCATAACTATAAATTCCTAATTCATTGTTTAAATTCATTACACATAGAAGCTTGTTTGTAAATATCTTATTTGGTATTTTTTTAACCTTGCTATCAGTTGTTTTATTTTTTTTAATGCTTGGATGGATTACCAATCATGGTAATTATGAAACAGTACCCAACATTACAGGTAAACATATTGATGTTGCAAAACAAATGTTAGAAGCAAAAGGGTTTATTGTAGAGGTTTCTGATTCTGTATTTGATATATCGCAGCCCAAATTAAATGTTATAAAACAAGCACCAAATGGAGATGCTGTTGTTAAAAAAGGTAGAACCATTTATTTAACTGTTAACAGATTAGTTGCTCCAAAAGTTGAAATGCCTAATTTGGTAGGGTTGTCATTTAAAAGTGCGATGTTGTACTTAGAAGGATTGGGTTTAAAATTAGGTGACACTTCTTATGTTCCTGACTTTGGTAAAAATGCTATTATTAAACAATTATTTAATGGACAAGATGTAAAACAAGGCACTAAAATTCCTATTGGTAGTAGCATCAGTTTTGTTTTGGGTAGTGGTTTAGGAGAAGAAATTGAAGTGCCTAATTTGATAGGTTTAACTTATACCGATGCAGTTAGTTTGTTGGGGACTTATAAATTAAGCACAGGTACTCCTCTTTTAGATATTGATGTAAAGGACACTGCTAAATCTTATGTAATTAAACAAGATCCTGCTCCATTCTTTGAACCATTGCCCGGACAAAGGGTTAAAACAAAAACAAGAGTAGGTGCAATGATTGATATTTGGCTTGGTGTAAATCAACCACCAAGAGACAGTCTTGCTGCACCAATCAACGATACAATACTTCATTAATTAAATAAATATGAATACTATTACACCACAAGAGCTTAAAGCCAAGCTTGATGCTAATGAAAATGTACATTTATTAGATGTGAGAGAACCTCACGAAAATGCTGAATTTAATATTGGTGGCACTTTATTGCCACTAGGTCAAATACAAACTATGCAGGTAGATGACATTGAAGATTGGCGTAATGAAGAAGTTGTAGTTTATTGCAGAAGTGGAATGAGAAGTATGCAAGCGACTATGATATTGCAACAACTTGGATTTAGTAATGTTACTAATCTTACAGGGGCAGTGACAACAACAGGAGCTACAACAAGTTGTTTCCATAACTTAACATTTGATGAAATGTGTGAGTCAGTAACAAGAACTCCAGTTTCTGCAACTGTTCTTCCTCTAGTTACTTATTATGCAGA
>JAPLER010000048.1 GCA_026391115.1 Bacteroidota bacterium
ACAGCACCATAATCTTCTAATATTTCATTGCCATTGTCATATAAATTAATATTCAATTTATCATAATGACCATGAGATAAGCCATGTGAGGTATATTTATAAATTAATGTAGTTAATTTATTTCCTTTACCACTTCTTAAAATTGAAACTCCACCATTGTCTCCTTTCGAACCATCTGTAAATTCAATAGTTTTATAAGGAAAATTTATTGGAGTAGCGACAGCTTTATTTAATGCTTGTGCTATTGAAGCTCCTCCTCTACTGAGTGTCACTCTACCTTGTTGTTTAGCCACATACAAATAATCGTTATTGGCACCATAAACTTGCCAAGCAATGTTTAAAGCATTTACAACTTCATTAGAGATATAAGTTTTTTCTTTTAGAGCATCGTTATAACTAAAAAAGGCTCCGTTCAAATTTGTTTGTTGCAAACCACCGTCTAAAGCTTTTTTCAAAATGCTATTTCTGTGTTGAAATATTTTCAATTCAGGTTTTGCATTATTAAGACTATTTGCAAATGTGTAGAAAGGCAACAAGGCATATCTAACATAATAAGGACCTTCAGTATAATATCCATCAGGCGAAAACAAACCATCTAAATGTGCAATAAAACCAGCTTTTTTATCTTTATCAGCACCATATAAAGCCATATCAACGTAGTCTTTATTATCTGTTGCAATACCCACAATACCAACTCCTGCACAAGCCCAAACAGCATGATTATGAATAAGGTTAAACCAGCTTTTTAAGTCTTTGGTAAAATAATTTACAATGGGGGTATAAGCACCATCTGCTATTTGTTTTCTTTCTTGTGGTGTTAAGTAGTCGTGAATACAATCAAAAGCAAGGCCTGTGTAAACAAGCCAGTTTGCATCGTTTAAAGCTTGCCAAAAAATTCTTCCAGGAGAACTGCTTGTTGCTTGAGGATGATTTTTTATTGTTGGATTAAGTGCTGCATACTTGAAGAAAACATCTTTAACCAATTTAGCATATTTTGTATCACCAGTCAATTGATACATCATTCCTGCATTGAACATTAATGTATAATTTGCTTTATGCTTATCGTGTGTGTAACCACCAGCTGCATCTTTTGGCACTGGTACATCAATATCTTTTCCTACCCACTCATCAACAGATTTTTTTACCTCATCAAAAGACTGCCTTAATAAAGCATTTATTTTTAAAGTTGCCTTAATATATTCAATATCACTTTTTGTAGCAAAAGCAACAGGATGCTGTGCATTAACTACATTACATAGTAAAATAGCAACAATAAAAAGTAAATAGTATATTCTAAGTTTATTAAGCAAAATCTTTCCTTTAATGTTTATACAAAATAAGTTCCTCCGTTGATTTCAACACTTGAACCAGTTATGAAAGATGAATTAGGTCCTGCTAAATATAAAACTAAATCAGCAATTTCTTTTGCTTCGCCCTCTCTTCTTAAAGGTGTGGCTGCGGCAACATTTTTCCTTACCTCATCCTTAGTAAATGTGTTATGAAAAGTAGTGTTAATCATACCAGGACTAACACAATTAACTCTAATCCCTTTTGGCCCCAATTCTTTAGCTAGTCCTTTTGTGAAAGTTAAAATGCCGCCTTTGGCCGTTGAGTATGCTAAAGCACCAAACCCTCCTCCATCTCTTGCTGCTTGGCTACTAAAATTAACAATAGTTCCACCATTTGTCATATTGGGAACCACAGCTTTGGTTACTAAAAAAGCAGACTTAAGATTTACGTTTATTACATTATCCCAAAAGTCTTCTTCAATATCAGCCAAAACTTTTCTAGCCATTAAACCACCTGCCACATTAATCAATACATCTATCGAATCTCCAAACGCAGCTTTACATTGACTCACTACATTTTCAGCATCAATGGCTTTAGTCATATCACCTTTTACAATAATTCCATTTGCCCCAACATCAATTACTTGTTGTAAAGTTGCCTTAGCTGCATCTTCATTATTCAAATAATTAATACAAACACTTGCACCTTCATTTGCAAGAGCAATAGAAACTGCAGCTCCAATATCTCGAGAGCCTCCTGTAACAATAGCAACTTTGTTTTGCAACAATTTCATATTCAAAAAAATATTTAAAAAATCAATAAGACCACAATTATAATTGAATGATAGCCATTGTACGGAGTGGTAAAAAAAGTTTTATACACTAAATAGCATAACTAGCAATCGAGTTGTAAAATTAGTCGAGAAATTCGCATTAGTTTTAAAATTAATTTTAAATATTCATCAATAAAAAGATATAAATATTAGATATTTTTCATACTTATTATTAAATTACTGATTATTTTTCAATAAAAATATAAAGAAAGGTTACCGGTATGGTTGCCGGTATTTTTTTCAAGTAAATCAAAAAACCTTCTACTTTTGTAACACATATGGAAAAACAAGCCACCATAAAAGACATTGCTCAAGCTTTACAAATTTCAATTTCAACAGTATCAAGAGCACTACGAAACGCTAGTGACGTAAAAACAGAGACTAAAAATGCTGTGCTGGCACTTGCTCAAGAACTGAATTATCAACCAAACCAATTAGCTTTAAGTTTATTAAAAAAACAAACGCATACTATTGGCGTAATTGTACCTAATCTTGATTATGTCTTATCTACAATGGTCAAGGGTATAGATGAAGTAGCTTTAGAAGCTGGATATACCGTTATGGTTTGCCAAAGCAATGAAAGCTACGGTAGAGAATTATTGAATGTAAGCAGATTAAATGCTAGCTTAGTTGATGGTTTTATTATTTCAGTATCTAGTGAAACGAAGATGTTTGATCATCTTAAAAAACTACAAAATAACAAAAAAGCAATCGTGATGTTTGATAGAATCACTAATGAGCTTTCGGTTCCAAAAATTATTTTAGATAATGAAGATGGTGGATATCAAGCAACACAACATTTAATAAGCCAAGGCTATTCAAGAATTGCAATATTAGCTGGATTAGAGACTTTAGGTATCAGCAACCAAAGAATGGATGGATATTTAAAATCGTTAAAAGAAAATAAAATAAAACTTGATAAAGACCTAATCATTCATTGTGATTTCAACCAAGAATATGCTTATCTGGCAACAAAAGAGTTGCTTAAAATGAAAAAAAGACCAGATGCTATTTTCACCATTTCTGATAGAATGGCGATTGGTGCAATGTTGGCAATTAAGGAAAAAGGTCTTTCAATGCCACACGATATTGGATTGGTTGGTTTTAATAACGACCCAGTAACAGCATTAACAACACCAAGTATTTCAAGTGTAGAATTACCTGCATTTGAAATGGGGAAAGCAACTGCAAAATTATTTATAGAATTACTAAATAATGATGCCGATATGAGTGAACGTGAAGTAATTTTAAAACCCAAATTAGTTATCAGGGAATCGTCTCAACGTAATCTTTTAAAAAAATAAAATGGCAAAACGCATAACCACATTGCTATGTATTTTGCTTTTCACTATTTGCAAAGGAAATATAGTAAAAATAGCTGATATTAAATCATTACAAATTGCTGAAAGTATTGCTAAACCTGGCGATACAATTGTTTTGCATAATGGAATTTGGAGAGACGTTGCTTTAAAAATCACTTGCAAAGGAACTGAAAAAGAACCCATTATTTTTAAAGCAGAAACTCCAGGTAAAGTCTTGTTTTCTGGAAAGTCTTGTTTAAAAATTGGAGGCAATTTCATTGTTGTTGATGGATTAAATTTTACAAATGGTTATAGTCCAGAATCTGCAATCATTATTTTAAGAACAGATAAAAATACGGTTGCCAATAATTGTAGAGTTACAAACTGTTTGATTGATGATTTTAATAAATTAAAGAGACTAGATGAAGACTATTGGGTCTCTTTTTATGGCAAGAAAAACAGGATTGATCATTGCACTTTTAGAAACAAAAAAAATCTAGGTGTTTTAATGGCTGTAATTTTAGATGATGAAAAAAGTAGAGAGAATTTTCACAGCATAGATCACAATTTTTTTGATGGCAGACCACCACTTGGTTCAAACGCTGGAGAGATAATAAGAGTAGGTGTTTCGCAGCATTGCACATTTAATTCAAATACTATTATTGCTGATAATTATTTTAAAAACTGTGATGGTGAAACTGAAATTATTTCTTTAAAGTCCTGTGAGAATATCATAAAAAATAATGTGTTTAAAGAGTGTCAAGGTTGCGTAACCTTAAGACACGGAAATAATAATACTGTTTTTAATAATATTTTTCTTGGCAA
>JAPLER010000032.1 GCA_026391115.1 Bacteroidota bacterium
CACTTGGGGACTTTACAATTGTAAAGGCGGGATCGATTGTTAGTAAATCATTTCCTCAAGGTTATTGTGTAGTTGGTGGTAATCCTGCGGTTCTTTTAAAACAATTTCCTGAAGAATCTTATCATTTATTTACTCGCTATCGTAACGAAACTGAGTACAATGGATTTATCCGTTCAGACAAATTCGAAGCCTACCGCAAAAAACATTTAAAAATTTAAATGATAACCATTATAGATTACAATACTGGTAATTTAGGCAGCATAAAGAATATGCTAAAACGTTTGGGTATTGCATCTCAAATTACCAATGATAAAGGAGCTATTGAAAACGCTGAAAAGCTTATTTTGCCTGGTGTTGGGCATTTTGATTATGGAATGCATCAACTCCATAATTCTGGTTTAATTCCTTTACTTAACAAGAAAGTTTTAGAAGATAAAACGCCTATTCTTGGCATTTGTTTAGGTGTTCAATTACTAACAGAAAGTAGCGAGGAAGGAACTGAAAAAGGTTTGGGTTGGATTAAAGGAAAAACAATTGCGTTTGATAAAAACAAATTAGCAGCAAATCAAAAAATACCCAATATGGGTTGGACTGATGTTGAAAACTATCAGCAATCAAACCTATTTGAAGGAATGTACGATGAACCAAGATTTTATTTTGTACATTCCTTTCATTTAGAATTAGAAGATAAAAATGATTATTTGGTAACTGCGAAATATGGATACGATTTTGCAGCAGGCATTGAACACAAAAATATTTTAGGTGTTCAGTTTCATCCAGAAAAAAGCCATAAGTACGGAATGAAGTTCTTAGAAAATTTTGCAAATAATTATTAATGCGAATTAGAGTTATACCATCACTACTTATTCATAAAGGTGGATTGATAAAATCAGTTCAATTTAAAAATTACAAATACGTTGGAGACCCTATTAATGCAGTAAAAATTTTTAACGAAAAAGAGGTAGATGAAATTGCAGTAATTGACATTGACGCTACAAGAGATAATCGCCCTCCAAACTTTGAAGTAATTGCAGAAATTGCAAGTGAAGCATTTATGCCAATGGCCTATGGTGGTGGCATAACAAAATTGGAAGAGGTAAAGAAAATTTTACTAAGTGGTTTTGAAAAAGTGATTATCAATAAATCATTACACACAAATCTAAATTTAGTTACTCAGTCTGCAAATCTTGTAGGTAGTCAAAGTGTGGTTGCAAGTATTGATGTAAAAAAGGGGTTGTTTGGTGGTTATAAAGTTTATACAGACAATGGCAAAAACAGCACAAAATTATCACCAATTGATTTTGCTAAAACAGTTGAAAATGCTGGTGCTGGAGAAATTTTAGTGAACAATATTGATGCAGATGGTACATATAAAGGCTATGATATAAATCTTATAAAAGAAGTTGCATCATCAGTAAATATTCCTGTAATTGCAATTGGTGGTGCTAGTTGTGTAGAAGATTTTGCAAAAGCCAAACAAGCAGGTGCAAGTGCAGTAAGTGCAGGCAGTATGTTTATTTTTCAACGCCCACATCAAGCTGTATTAATTAGCTATCCCACACAAAAAGAATTAAAACAAAAATTATTCAAAGTATAAAAATGCAAAACGAAATATCTGTTGCTATTGTTGCCAACAGTAAAGACTTTTTCCTTACAAAACTATGTGTAGCATCTATTCGTTATTATCATCCTAATGCAGAGATACTTTTAATAAAAGATAAGTTAAATGGCTCATTTAGTAGTAAGATTCTTGAAAAAAGATTAAATGTCAAGGTACTCAAACTGAAAAAAAAATATTTTGGTTGGGGCTCTGCAAAAATACATTTTCACATAGATTTAGTTGAATCAAAGAAAAGATACTTATTACTAGATTCAGATATAATTTTTATTGGGAAACTACTAGATAAATTTAATAAGCTTGATGCTGATTTTATCTTACACTCTGAAATTTATACACAACCTTTTAGCGAAACAGTAAAAAGAATTTTTATAAATCCTGAAGTAGTGAAAACTATATATCCTGAATATGAATATCCTGGATATTTTTTTAATACAGGACAGTTTGTGACATCACCATCTCACTTTAATGAAAAATTATTGGACAAATGTTTTAATAAAAACAGGTATCCATATTTCACAAATCGAAAAGTTTTTCATATGCCTAATCAATCCATTTTTAATACAGTATTACCAATAATGTTTAAAAAGAATAATAGTAAAGTTGAGACCTTTGAATATATGTTGTGGAGTAAAAAATTTTTGCTTGAGCCTGAAAATGCGAAGATGTCGTCATATTTAGATGGTAAAAAAGAATACCTAATTCACTATGCTGGAGATATTAGATCTACAGATTTATCGAAAATGAGAGGAAGCGAATTACTTATCTTTTTTAAAAAAGAATATGACAAAAAACTAACCAAAATAGAAATTTTGTTTAGTAACTGGCAAGATAAAATTAATGCAAATAAGCATATTAGAAGAGTGCTGTATTTAAAAAGTACAGCGTTATTAAAAATTTTTAAAATAAACTAGTTAATGGTATTTTCAAAACAAGATTTTATTTATCGTCAGTGTAGTATAAGTGTAATGGATAACATTGCAGATGCTAATATTTCATTTGACGAAAAAGGTATTTGTAATTATTATTACGAATATATAAAAGCAGAAAAAGAGCAAGTAAAAAAAGGAATAGAAGGTGAAAAAGAATTTAACAAAATTATAGCTCAAATTAAAGAGGATGGCAAAGGCAAAGAGTATGATTGCATTTTGGGTGTAAGTGGTGGTGTTGATAGTACATATCTTGCACACATTGCAGCAAAACAAAATTTGCGTGTTTTATGTGTTCATTTCGATAATGGCTGGAACAGTGAGTTGGCTGTAATGAACATTGAAAATATTGTGAATAAATGTGGTTTTAAATTATACACTTACGTAATAGATTGGAACGAGTTTAAAGATATTCAACGCAGCTATTTTAAGGCAAATGTTATAGATATTGAAGCTGTTACAGATATTGCTATTTTTTCTGCATTGGATATTTTGTGCAAGCAATTTAAAATTAAACATATTATTGATGGAAGAAACGTTGTAACTGAAGTTACACTCCCACCAAGTTGGATTTGTAAAAACCCATCTAACCTTAGAGATATTCAAAGCAAGTTTGGAACTATTCCATTAAAGAGTTATCCATTAATGAGTCCAATACGTAGAAGAATAGTTGCAAAAACAAAACCTTTTCAATCTTGGCCTATCCTTAATTATATTCCTTACGAAAAAAAAGAGGCCAAGAAAACTATTATAGAAAAATTAGCTTGGAGAGATTATGGTGGTAAGCACTATGAATCTGTATTTACAAGATTTTATCAAGGTTATATTCTACCAGAAAAATTTAAAGTTGATAAAAGAAAAGCACATCTATCTAATTTAATTTTTAGTGGTCAAATTACCAAACAAGAAGCTTTAGAAGAACTGCAACAACCCATATATCCAACAGAATTATTTGCAACAGATTATGAATTTGCAATTAAAAAATTAGGATTTTCCAACGATGAATTTCAAGCTTATTTAAAAGCACCAGCCATTCCTCATTCAAATTATGCATTAAGTATTTCTTTGTTTGATGAAATTCCAGCACTTAAACCATTTAAAAAACTTTTAGGAAAATAATATGATACAATTTGCAATTATTGGTTGTGGTAGAATAGCACAACGCCACGCCGAGCACATAAATAAATTTGGAAAGTTGGTTGCTGTATGTGATGTTGTTAAAGATAAAGCAGATGCAATGGCAAAGCAATACAATGCAGTTGCATACTATAATGCAGCAGATTTATTAGCAAATGAAAAAAGTATTGATGTTGTTTCTATTTGTAGTCCAAATGGATTACACGCTCAACATTCCATTCAAAGTTTAAAAGCAGGGTTTCACGTTTTGTGTGAAAAACCAATGGCAATAAATGTGAGCGATTGTGGCGAAATGATTAAAACCGCTGAACGTTATAACAAACGTCTTTTCGCTATAAAACAAAATAGATTTAATCCA